>CAZDYX010000029.1:11169-17943 GCA_964509775.1 uncultured Desulfobulbia bacterium
GCCGTCTATAACGCGCCTCACATAAAAAGACGCCTCATCTTTGAGAGGCGTCTTGATTGTATGCGCCCACAATGCCTGCCCGCCCTTCATGTATTGCTCTTCGAAGGCTTCTGTCTCGCCTGACTCCATAATCCGCTTGTCGTCAGCCCGGTACTTATCAGCCAATTCTTTAGGGAAATAAACGTAATCGGTCTTTCCTTTAATTTCTTCAGGGGTGATGCCTAATTCACGAGCAAAGTTCTCATTGTATGATACATAGACCGAGTTTTTGTCTTTCGCGAATATTTTTTGCGGGATGTTTTCAACCAGCGTCCTATACTTTCCCTCGCTCTCCCGCAGCGACTGCTCAACCAGCGTACGTTCGGCTATATCTCCCCGCAGCGTCTCATTGGCCCTTTCCAGATCGGCAGTTCGTTCCTGAACCTGGACCTCCAATTCAGCACGAGCTTGATGCAGCGATTGCAGGAGGCGGCTGTTGAGGAGAGCAATGGCGGCAAATTCGGCAAAGTCCGCTGCCAGGCGCGCGTCGTTTGCGGTGAAACCGCCGGGCTTGTTGGCGAGGCCCAGAAGGCCGACCGCCTTTCCCTCGAGCATTAAAGGGACGAATAAGACACTATCGAGGGGTGCATGGCCTGCCGGCAAGAAGCTTACCCAATGGCTGTTGGCAAAATCATTGTCGTATTCGACCTGACCGGTTCGGTAGACTTTTTCCCGCATCCCGCGGATGGGCATTGGCAGCGAAGGATCGACCGTGCAGGTCTGTCCGCCCGGGTCCAGGAACAGGAGGTCGTTTCCCGTCCCGGCTTCATTTTTCATGGCCACATAGCCGGCGGTTGCCTTGATCAGTTTCTTGCAGGAATTGAATATGACGCGTGCGACCTCTTTGAATTCACGGTGTTTAAGGATCGCCCGGGAAACTTCCAACAATGCGGATATTTCCTGCTGAAATTGTTGTGATTCTCCGAACGAACGTTCTCTTGTCTCGGCTTTCCCGCCGCCTTCATCGAACTGTTTTGTTGTGGACATCTTCTTGCTCCTTTAGCAAAAGTCGGCTATCAAGTTCGCCAAATTCCGTGAGCAAAAACCGATTGGCAGATGACCTAAAACATCTACCCTGGTTTTGGCCGGTACCGGGTAGGTAAGGTTAAGCCGCGCTGCCAGGGGCCTTTGCCAATTCAACACCTTCCATCACTCTTCCAATCATGCGCATCATTTCAGCGTTGGCGATATGGGTACAATTCAATGATATCCCTTGATCGTCGGGCCGTCAAATAACTCGGTATCGTCGTTTCGAGATAGAGTGAAGATTGCATTATATTTGGCTCTCCTTGCCCAGGGGAAAATGGGACGTTGTCCTCATGTCCTGCCTCACTTATCCAGCACGTTCCTGACCTTTTTCAGCAGGTCATTCGGCGTACAGACGAATCTCTGTCCACGGAAATGTCGATCCAGAGTAAATGCAACCTTAGATTCCGGCGCATCTCATGACCTCGAATGAGGTGCAGTCAACAAGACTGAGCTTTTTTCCGGCTACTGCCAGTAAGGCAAAGACGCTGTTCATTTGAACGCCTCGGCCAGATAGTCGTCGTGTCGGGCTGCAAGGTCGCATGTGCCGGAATGATGACATCATATGACCGCGCTGTCAAGAAATGGGGTGCGGACACTTGATTCTGAGCAACAAGAATGGTATCCATCATTATCTTTGGACAGAATGATCAATTTGGTTCTGAATGAGTTCACGAAGGGCTCCTGAATTCTGAATTCTGGATTCTTCATTTTTATATAAATTTCGAAGGAGTCGTCCATGATCCGTAAATATCTTTTTCCCATTCTCGCGGTCGCGGGGTTTGCCTTCGCGATGTTCATGGTGATGCGGGGCAATCGGCCCGTGCCGGCCGCTCCGCCGGTAAATCCTCCCCCGCAGGCCCAGTTCGCCCGGTATGTGAGCGCTGCCGGACTCGTTGAGGCCGCAAGCGAGAATATTGCCATCGGCACCCCGGTGTCGGGTGTGGTCACAACCGTGGCCGTTCAGGTAGGAGCCCGGGTGAAGGCCCATGATCCACTGTTCCGACTCGATGACCGACAGCTCCGGGCCCAATTGGCGAACCAGGAGGCCGGCCTGCGCGTGGCCCGCTCCCAGCTCGCCCGACTTTCCTCGATGCCGCGGGCCGAGGATATCCCGCCGCTCGCGGCCAAGGTCGCGCAGCAACGGGCGATCCTTGGGGATCTGCGGGCCCAGCTCGCCCGCCTCAAAGGCGTTGCCGATCCCCGGGCCGTGAGCCAGGACGATGTGACCCGTCGGCGCTACGCAGTAAAGGCAGCGGAGGCGCAGTTGACCCAGGCCGAGACCCAACTCGCCCAGCTCAAGGCCGGGGCCTGGAAATCGGATCTCGAGGTGGCCCGGGCCCAGGTCGATTTCGCCCGGGCCAGCATGGAAGCGACCCAGGTGGAATTGGAACGGTTGGTGGTTCGGGCGCCAATCGACGGCGAGGTGCTGCAGGTTAAGGTCCAGCCCGGTGAGTTCGCCCAGGCCGGGGTACTCGGCACCCCGCTTATGATCATTGGCGACACCTCCCGCCTCCATGTGCGGGTCGACGTGGATGAAAACGATGCCTGGCGCGTGCAGCTTGGTTCCCCGGCCCAGGCCTTTGCCCGGGGTAACCGCGATATCAGCGTGGGGCTTGCCTTTGTGCGGTTTGAACCCCTGGTGGTGCCCAAAAAATCCCTGACCGGCGAGAGTACGGAGCGCGTCGACACCCGGGTGCTCCAGGTCGTCTACGCGGTTACCGAGGGGCAGAAGGGATCCTCCTTGCCCCTGTATGTCGGCCAGCAGATGGATGTTTTTATCGAGTCTCCGGGGAAACCCGTCGGTTCAGAGCTCGGGCAAAAGGCCCGGTCATGAGATCCCTTAACGGCTATCTGAAAATTCCTCAAATGTTGTCACTCCAAACAATTATTGTTCTAGTGGCTCTGCTCGCCGGCTGCGCTGTCGGACCCGACTACCGGTCGCCCCAACCGGAATTGCCTGACGCCTGGCATGGGACCCCGGTCGCGGCGCCGGGGCAGACCGCGAACGTGGATCTTAGCCGGTGGTGGACCAGTTTCGACGACCCGATTCTAACCCGCCTCATCAACGAGGCCACGGCAAAAAACTTCGACCTCCGAATCGCGGCCGGCCGGCTGCGTGAGGCCCGGGCCCGGCTGCGCAATGCGAACGTGGCCCTGTTACCGTTCGGAGAAGCGACCGGAAAGGCCATGCATCAGCGGACCAGTGAGAACGGACCTCAAGGTCACAAGCCGGAGATGAACCCGGAAGGCAATCTCTTCGAGGCCGGGTTCGACGCCAGTTGGGAGCTGGATTTCTTCGGCGGGGCTCGAAGGGGGGTGGAGGAGGCCGTGGCCGAGGCCCAGGCTGCCGAAGACGGCCGGCAAGATGTCCTGGTGAGCCTCCTTGCCGAGGTGGGTCGGGCCTATGTGCAATTGCGCAGCCTGCAGCAACGTTTGAGTCTGGCCCAGAAAAACCTGGGGACGCAGACCGATACCCTTCGCCTGGTGCGGGTCCGTTTTGACGCCGGTCTTGCCACCGACCTCGATGTGGCCCAGGCCGAGGCGCTCGCCTCCTCCACGGCCTCGCAGATCCCGGCGCTCGAGACGCAAACGGAACAGACGATCTACCGGATCTCCATTCTCACCGGCCATGAACCGGCAGCCCTGATCCCCGAACTCTCCAGAGAGGCATCAGTGCCTGAGCACGCCGTAATGGCCGGCGTTCCTCTCGGTCTTCCGTCCGATCTCCTGCGGCAACGGCCCGATATCCGGGCGGCAGAGCGCCGGTTGGCAGCGGCGACCGCGCGGGTCGGCGTGGCCGTAGCCGACCTCTATCCCCACTTCTTCCTGACCGGCGGGGCTGGGTTCCAAAGCCTTGAAAGCCCAGACCTCTTTTTCACCCCGAGCCGGTTTTTTTCGATCGGCCCCAGTATCCGCTGGTCAGTCCTCGATTTCGGCCGGGTCCGCTCCAACATCGGGGTCCAGGACGCCCGGGTCGAGCAGGCCCTGGCCACATACGAAAAGTCGATACTCATTGCCCTGGGCGATGTGGAATCGTCCCTTACGGCCCTCGACAAAGAGACCACGCGGCGACAGGCCCTGTCTCAAACCGTCGCGGCCAATCGGCGTGCAGTGGCGCTTTCCTTTGATCTTTATCGCGAGGGTCTGGCCACCTATCTTGCGGTCCTGGACAGCCAGCGCCAGTTGTTCCTGGCCGAGGACCAGCTCGCCCAGAGCGACGCCGCCATGGTGCTCAACCGGATCGGTCTCTACAAGGCCCTCGGCGGCGGCTGGGAGGAATGAGGTCAAGGTTCCAGGTTCAAGGTTTATTGGGTAGGAATTTTTCCTTACTCAACCCTGAACGTGGAACCCTGAAGCGCAATCAACACATCTATCACTTCACGCCTGTCGTGAATGTTTATTTATGACAAGTCGTAGGTCGGGTTAGGCGCTTTTTGCCGTAACCCGACGACAAGGCGCATCAATGTCGGGTTACGCCTTCGTTAACCCGACCTACGCCGCTGAAACATAATGGCGGTGCGGTATACGGGGAAGCTGCGGCCGTAATCGTAAACCAAAACCGATGGTCGTCGGCGTAGGAGGCCGACGCGACAAAAAGCAATAACGCCATAAACAATTTTCCCTTCCTTGGCATAGCTTTCCTGTTGAGCAACATTCTGCGGTAGGAATGGCGGTTACCCCCCCCGCTCAGATCCGGAAGTGCGGTTTTCTTGCATCCGCTTCCTCGGTTGTACCCGCCGCCGCGCAAGGCCGAACCTTATGCAAACGATTCGAGTGAGTTCCGGTCTTCATTCGGGAACCCGCTGTGTTCCCCTTGGCTTTACTTGTCATGGCTCTCCCCGGAATTGCCGGCCTTGTTCGGTTGCTGCCGGGCTGGCCGGCAATCACATCGTCTTCAGGTCGATTTCCTGGTGAAATTCCCCTTCGACCTCTTTCACCATCGCCTGGCCGGCAATCACCCTCTTGCCGTCAAAGGTCAGGGTCGGGTTGCCGTACAGATGCCAGCCATTGTTCAGTTTGGCGCACACCCGCTTGCAGAAGGTTTCGTCATCCGGGCCGGTAAGGTACGAGTACAGTTTCATGCTTCACCTCTCCTTTATTCTGATTGTAACGAATTTTGGGGAGTAACCGAAAAACTCACCTCGTAGGTTGGGTTGAGCGGTCTTTTCTGTTGGGTTTCGCTTTTTCTGCGGCTGGTGCGAACCTTTCTGCAGGTTCAAATCTTATCCGTCAAGCGAAACCCAACGTCTGTGAAGCCGCTTAACCCAACCTACGAAGCTGCGTCGGTCTCTGGTGCGAGAGTGCATGGCTCCCCGCAGGATGAGCCGTGATGCCACGATGGAAGGGTGATTGGCTGCCGCAAATCTCCGGGTAGCCCACGCACGGCTCCTATAACAAATTGGTGTGTCAATCGGATAGGCATAGATTCATCTTATGCTCCTCCGGTTGCGGCCGTCCTGAGATAATTTCCAAACAGGCTCTAAGATGTCGGAAGACCTCCTCGACGTTAAAATCCACGCTTTCCAGCTCAAGACATCCCGACTCAATCTTGGAATAGTCGAGGATATCGTTGATGATCCCTAGTAGCAGCCCGGATGAGGCCCGGGCCTTCTTGAGATAGTCTCGCTGTCTTGGGGTGAGATCGGTATCCATCGCCAGATGAATCATTCCTATTAAGGCGTTCATCGGGGTGCGGATCTCATACGACATGTTGGCCACGAATTCGCTCTTTGCCCGGCTGGCCGCCTCTGCCATCGCCTTTGCCTTACGGAGGGCGTTTTCCGCCTGTTTCTTTGCGGTGATGTCACGCAGGAAAACGAAGAAACGTCCGCCCTGGATCGTGGTGTAGTTGATGCTGACCTCGACATCGATGACGCGGTCGTCCTTACAACGGTGCCGACTCTCAAAACGGTCCGCCCCCTGCTCGATGATCGCACCGATGCGGCCCAGGGCCTCCTCGCGGGACTCCAAGGCCTCGACATCGAAAATGGTCATAGCCAGAAGCTCATCCACGGCGTAACCGGTCCACTGGCAATAGGCCTGGTTCACCTCGATGATCCGACCCCGGATTATCGAGCCGCATGAACCCTTCCATGGCCGAACGGATGACAATTTTATATTCCTCCTCCTCTGCCGCCTTCCGTTCGCGGATATCCCTGGCGATGGACAAAACCATGGGGTTTCCGTTGAGCTCGATCAGATGAGCATTGATCTCCACCGGGATAGGTAGACCACTCTTGCTGACATGGACCCTTTCGAAAAGGACATGGCCATCCTGGGACAGTAGCGCGGCCAGGGCCTTGAGATTGAATATATCGTCGGGCAGGTCGATGTCTCCGGGAGAGCGCTGCAACAACTCTTCCCAGGTATACTCCAGGCGGCGGCAGGCGCTCTGGTTTACCTCCACGAAGTTGCCCAACTTCCCGTCGGAAGTGAGAGGATGAACAAAGATGGCGTCGTTGCCGCCGGCAAAGAGGAGCCGAAACCGTTCCTCGCTCTGTCGCAAGGCCTCTTCCGCCTTGAGTTGTTCGCTGACATCATGGAAGGCGGCCACCGCGCCGATGACCTGCCCGTCACGGAGGATGGGGCTTGAATACATCCAGATCGGTAGAATCGAACCATCCTGGCACACCAGCCATTCCCCCTTTGGACAGAGATTTTTTACGGCGAGTTTATTTGACTCGCGGTGTTGAAGGGAGAATAGGG
>CAZDYX010000030.1:0-3392 GCA_964509775.1 uncultured Desulfobulbia bacterium
AAAATAGAATTCAGGAGTCAGAATTCAGAATTCGCCCTGAACATGCCCAGCTTGTCTTTATTTCCGTATTCTGACTCCTGACTCCTGAATTCCTTTTCATGATCTGGTGATCGCTGATCATGAGCGTTAGATAAATTTCCGCGGATCGGTTATATACCCTGCCACCGCGGCTGCGGCTGCCGACATTGGACTCATGAGATGGACCATCCCGCCCTTTCCCATCCGGCCGTTAAAATTCCGGTTGGTGGTGGAGGCGCAGACCTCTCCTTCGGCAAGCACGCCGTTACTCATGCCAAGACACGCCCCGCAGGTGGGATTGGTGACACAAAACCCCGCATCCATGAATATCTTGATAATCCCCTCGGCCATGGCATCGGAAAAGACCTTGGGAGTTGCGGGCGCCAGTATCCCGCGCACGGAAGGAGCAATCTTTCTCCCCTTAAGGATACGGGCCGCAGCGCGCAGGTCCTCGATCCGGCCATTGGTACAGGAGCCGATATAAACCTGATCAATTATCGTGCCTTCCATCTCGGCCGCATCTTTAACCTGATCCGGTTTATAACCGAAGGTGACCTGCGGGCCAAGGGCCGAGACATTGATCGAAAGATTACCCGCATATTCGGCATCCGGGTCCGAATGCCATTTCTTGAAATCCGCCACCGCCGCTTCCAGAGAAGGATAATCGTACTGGATAAAGGGCCACAGGTATTCTGCCGTGACCCGGTCCGGCCTACATATGCCGCTGGTGGCGCCGGCCTCGACCGCCATGTTACAGAGGGTCATGCGGGCCTCCATGGACATGTCGTCCACTACCGGACCACAAAACTCCAGGACCATGTCGGTCGCTCCGTTCACCGAAAGCATCTTGATAAGAAAAAGAATAATGTCCTTGGCCGAAACCCCATCGGCCAAGGTGCCGGTTAACCTGATCCGCATGGACGCGGGCAGGCGAAACGCACATACCCCTTTCAGTATTCCCACCTCAAGGTCAGTAGTTCCCACGCCGGCGGCAAAGGCACCAAACGCTCCATGGGTACAGGTGTGTGAGTCACCCATGATGACGGTATAGCCGGGTCGGATAAAGCCTTTTTCCGGGAAAAGGGCATGGCAGACGCCATTGGCGCCTATATCGAAGAAGTCCCTGATCCGGTTACGGCGGGCCCAGTCCCGCAAGATCTTGCCCTGGGTAGCGGTCTTTGAGTCCTTGGCCGGGGTCACGTGATCGATGACCGCCTTGATCTTTTCCGGATCAAACACCCGATCAAGCCCACGACCTTCGAGATCGGTTATGGCGGTTGGCGTGGTGATTTCATGGCACATGACCACGTCCAGGCCCAAGACCACTGACCCTGGTGCCGGGGTATCCCGAAGATGGGCGGCAAAAATCTTCTCTGCGATCGTCATTCCCATTGGTGTTTGGCCTCCGCTAAGTCAGAATTCAGAATTCAGGAGTCAGAATAGAAAAAAACTTTCAGGGTTGATTTTAACTTCGAACGATTAATTTGAAAATCGAATTTCGCATGTCGAACAAGAAACCGCAGAACATCTAAGGTTTTCACTTCGAACTTCGATATTTCTTGTTCGATGTTCTGCGGTTCTCTTTAAATAAATTGGCCAAAGTTGATGGTCTCGTAACAAGTCGAAGTTTCTGATTTTTCGTCATTCCGGCGCTCTGTTTAGTCCTCGCTTGACGGGGAAAAGCCGGAATCCAGTATTTTCAATGAGTTAAGTACTCTCTGGACCCCGGTTTTCACCGGGGTGACGACTTTTTACGAATGCATCAGTTTTCCATTTCTGAATTCTGTCTTCTGAATTCTTCATTTTCAGATAAATTATTCCACTGCCGCCCGGGTAATGTCGACTATCTCAAGATGTCTTACGCCCCGTGGCGTCGTCACCATCACCTCATCCCCGATTAGGTGACCCACAACTGCCTTGCCCACCGGCGACAGCACGGAAATGCTGCCATTTCTTACATCCGAATCGTCCGGTCCCAGCAATTGATAGGTAATCTCTTCCTCGGTATCAAGATCAAACAATTTCACCACCGTGCCAAACATGGCCCGATCACAGTCCACGGTAGTACAATCAAAGATCTCCGCGCGACCCAGCTTGTCTTTCAATTCCATAATTCGGCCTTCGATATGGGACTGCCGTTCCTTGGCAGCATGAAACTCGGCGTTTTCCTTAATATCGCCATGAGCTCTTGCCTCCGTAATGGCATGGATGACATCAATCCTCTCTTTGCTTTCAAGCCGCATCAATTCCTCCCGGAGCTTGTTGTAGCCGGTTTTCGATATTGGTAATCGTACACTCATACTAAAGGTCCTCCTCAAGAAAAAATGAAAAAAGACATAATTAGAACGATAAACACATTATGTCAATAGGTCTGACAACGCTTAATAGAAAAAATGTAACTACTAAGGTTGGTTAGACTGTAGTCTGTTAGGACTGCGCAAAGAACGAATCAAGGATACCAGCACCTTTTCGGTCTCTAAAAGTTTTGAGTCACAGCCGGTTAAACTGTTTTCATCATTTTGATCGGCACGAACATCGGCAAGCATTCCTCCATGCGCGAGGGTCGATTCCGGAAAAAACATTTTTTATTGAATTTTGGTTGGGGATGGGGTAGTTTTGTGAGGTCGTCATAAGGGCGATTAACTCAGCGGTTAGAGTGCCATCCTCACACGGTGGAAGTCACTGGTTCAAATCCAGTATCGCCCACCAATGATATCAAGGACTTAGCTTATGTGGGCTAAGTCCTTTTTCGTTTGCTGCTACCAACTTGCTACCATGACTTGAAAAAATGGTTTCCTCCCCAACCGGCAAGCCGCTTCCTGGTTTTCACTTTTCATCAAATGTGAGTTAGGATCCTACTTCCCCATCCAGTATGCTGGGCTAACGAGGACGCTTCCTCTACCCGTTCCAATCCCTCCACCTCTTGAGCCGCAGAAATCTTGACCCTTTTTGCCGAATACGTCAATATATTGACATAAAATCATCCTCCCAACCCCGGTTAGGAAGGACCGGAGTTTTTTTCGACCTGTGCGGTTTATATGAAAATGAAGAATCCAGAAGTCAGAATTCAGGAGTCAGGAGAGGAATGCAAAGGCTCTCTCTTCCTGATTCTGACTTCTGGCTCCTGACTCCTGAATTCCATTTTCATATAAATACCTAACCGCACAGGTTCTTTTTTTTAGCACGTGCAAGGTGATGAAAAAATAAGTATTATATCATCAATAACAACGTGTTATTTTATGGCATAAATTTTGCTGTTCTTGTTTAGAGCAACGGGATAAAAGGAGATAAGTCATATGGTTGAGGGATCATCACCGCAGAAAAAAAAGGATGAGGGACCATCACCGCAGAAAAAAAAGAAATCTCTCCTTTTC
>CAZDYX010000030.1:3402-5081 GCA_964509775.1 uncultured Desulfobulbia bacterium
TGGCAATTAGCGGCGGAGGTTTTTTCGCTTACCAGAAGCTATCGGCCAAAAAACAGGCCGCAACGGAGAATGTTGCTGCTCCTGAGGCTTCTGCCCCTGCCCAGCATGGCGGGGCACCAGCACGTGCCCCGGGCGTTATTTATCCCATGCAGCCATTTATTGTGAATTTGGCCGATCCGCAGGGAAAACGCTATCTCAAGATCAAAATAGAGCTTGAGGTTGATTCAAAAGAGGTGGCGGATCGTCTTGTCAAGGTGGATGCCAAGCTCCGGGACACGGTAATCATGCTTCTCTCCAGTCTTACCTTCGAGGACATTATGACCCCGGAGGGCAAAATTCGGATCAGGGATGAATTGATGGACCGTTTTAATCAGACAATCCGGCCGGAACGGATCAACGGCATCTACTTTACCGAACTTGTCGTGCAATAGGTAAGGACTATTTGGCATGGAGCAGATTCTCAGCCAAGACGAGGTTGATGCCCTACTCAAGGGAATAGCGGGCGGCGAGATCGAAGAGGTCGAAGAGCCGATCGACACGGAGTCTTTGGGGTATACGCCCTATGACTTTACGCGTCAGGACCGGCTGGTCCAGATCAAGATGCCGACCCTCGAGGTCATCAATGATGCCTTCTTACGCTACATCCGGGCCTCGCTTTCTTCGTCGCTCAGGCGGATAATTGACATAACCTCAGTGCCCATGGAACTGGAGAGGTTCGGCGCCTTTGTCCGTACCCTGCCGGTTCCAAGCAGTCTGCAGATCTTTAAAATGGATCCCTTCCGGGGGCTAGCCCTCCTGGTCTTGGAACCGCGATTGGTTTTTGCCTTTGTGGAAAGTTTCCTGGGCGGCAGCGGACGAAGAAACATCCGGATCGAGGGCCGAGATTTTACCCCCATTGAACATCGACTGATCCGGCGGATCGTGAACATCATTTTCGGGGATATGGAACGGGCCTGGCTTTCCTTACAGCCGGTGAAGATCCAATACAACCGGAGCGAGATCAATCCCCAGTTTGCCAAGATCTGCGAACCGGAGGATGTGGTGATTATCAGTAAATTTGAGGTCGATATGGAACGTAGCGTGGGGAGCATCACCATTTGCCTTCCCCTAAGCAATCTTGAGGCGATCAAGCAGCGGCTCATGACTACCTTTCAGAGGGAAAAGGGCGAAGAGGACATAGCCATCCAGAGGATATTGACCGAAAGCATCCTGAACACCCCGGTTGACATCATCGTGGAACTGGGGAGGAGTATGATCCCGGCGGGTGACATCATGGAGTTGGCAGTAGGAGATATCATCCAACTCGACCATCGCAAGGATGACCCGCTGCCGGCCTACGTGGCCGGGACCAGGAAATACATGGGAAAACCGGGAATATTTCGCGGCAACAAGGGCTTTCAGATTGTGAAGATGGTGTGGGATCAAGATCGGGACTAAACAAAGAAGCGCCCGTAGCTCAGCAGGATAGAGCGTCGGACTTCGAATCCGCAGGTCGGGGGTTCAAATCCCTCCGGGCGCGCCAACAAATCGTAACCCATATGGGTTATGACGAAAAAGGGTAAAGGAGATTACCTATGGCAAACAATCCGACTGACGATGCCTGGGCTGACGCCCTCCAGCAAAGCTCCGGGGGTGGCGACGAATGGGCCTCTGCCATGAGCAAGCAGGGTGGCGCGGAC
>CAZDYX010000030.1:5091-17787 GCA_964509775.1 uncultured Desulfobulbia bacterium
CCGCCGAATTCGGGGAATTTGGCGAGGGCCCCACCCAACAGGTGGGCACCCAGAATCTTGAGTTTCTCCTTGATTTGCCCCTGGAGGTGATGGTGGAATTGGGCCGTGCCAAGATGATTATCCACCGATTGCTGCAAATGACGCAAGGCTCGATTATCGAATTGGACAAGGCGGCTGGCGGGATGGTGGAGATCTATGTCAATAACAAGCTGCTCGGCAAGGGCGAGGTAATTGTGGTCAATGATCGTTTCGGGGTCCGGATTACCGAGATTATCAGCCAGGCTGACCGAATCAAAAACATAGGGTAAGAATGATTTCCCTCAAAAAAGCCTTGCTGCTCATCCTTTTTTTGGCCTTGTTCAGCCCTTTGTTCAGCCCGATGGATATGCGATGCTGGGGTGACGACCAAACTGCGGGCGAGATTTCCGTCCTGGCCCCTGAAACACCTGCTGCATCCGGTTCCGGGGGAAGCACCCAATCTCTTTTATCAGTCACGCTAAAGATGATAGCAGCCTTATCTTTGGTCGTTGGCCTTATGTTGGTACTTATGGTGTGGTTGAAAAAAATTGGTCTCGGCCTTTCCCGGCAATCATCAACCTCACTGATCAAGGTGCTTGATACCCGAATGATCGCCCCCAAAAAATATATTTCGGTTGTGGCAGTGGGTAAGCAGATCGTGGTTCTGGGTATTACCGATCAGTCCGTGAATCTTCTGACCACACTCGAAGAGTATGAGACTGGCGATACAGACCTCCAAAGGAAAGTACGCCCCTTTGCCGAATTGTTGAATAAGGCCTCTGCCGTCATACGGGGAAGGAGTAATGACGCGGATAGGGGGTGAAAGATATCTTGATGTCGATGGACGTAAATTACGGTTTTATATGAGAAGATACCAGGAAAGATCGTCAATATGCTCTCTTGCCAAGGACAGGGGAAAATTCGCTCCTGTTGTAACATCTTTCCTCGCATTTTTGCGTCTTTGCCCGCAGCATCCTTACCGGATAATCGTTACCTTCATTTTCTTCTCGGCCTTGGTGGTTTTATGCACCTGTTTTTTTCCCCCAAAAGCAGAGGCCATAACCCTTCCTTCCCTGCGGTTCGGTCTTGAGGAGGCGAGCAAGCCCGGCCAGGTTTCAGCCCTGGTACAGATGCTCCTGCTCTTTACCATTCTTACCATGGCACCGGCCATCTTACTGATGATGACCTCTTTTACCCGCCTGGTGGTGGTTTTTTCCTTTCTCCGGCAGGCCTTGGGCACCCAGCAGATGCCACCGAACCAGATCCTTATCGGACTTGCCCTCTTTTTGACCTTTTTTATCATGCGACCGGTTTTTACCGAGATGAACGAAAAGGCCATCCAGCCCTATATGACCGAGAAAATATCCGTGGAACAGGCGTTTCAGGAGGCGGTGAAGCCTCTCAGACAATTTATGTTTAAGCAAACCCGGGAAAGGGATCTTGGCCTTTTTTTATCCCTTGCCAAAATGGCCAAACCAAAAAATATGGATGAAGTACCAACCTTGATCCTGGTCCCTGCTTATGTCATCAGTGAACTCCAGACCGCCTTTCAAATCGGGTTTATCCTTTTCCTGCCCTTTCTGGTGATCGATATGGTCGTGGCTAGTGTTCTGTTGTCCATGGGTATGATGATGCTCCCTCCCGTTCTTATTTCGCTTCCGTTCAAGCTGCTCTTGTTCGTCTTGGTAGACGGTTGGTATCTCTTAATCGGTTCAATGGTAAAGAGTTTTGGCATATGACCTCGCTTGAAGTTGTTGGCCTCGCCCGGGACACCATTATTATTACCCTATATCTATCCGGCCCCCTTTTGTTGGTCGGGATGGTGGTGGGCGTAATTATCTCAATTGCCATGGCGGTCACCCAGATCCAGGAAATGACCTTGACCTTTGTCCCCAAGATAGTGGCGGTCATGGTGACCCTTTTATTTCTCTCCTCCTGGATGATAAGCATGATTACCGATTTTACCCGGGACCTTCTGATCCGCTTGCCGGATCTTATCCGTTGACACCCCCCCCTTTGACAGAAAAACGGGGAAACCCCTATGGTTGACGCCAAACTGCTCAATTTCAGCCTTGAACATATAATGATCATGACAATCATCATGCTCAGGACCGGGGCCCTGATCTTTCTTATGCCGGTCATGGGGTCGTTGGCCGTTCCCACCCAGGTAAAGGCCCTGGTTACCGTGGTAACCGCCCTTGCCCTGCTTCCGGCAGTGCCGGTCACCGGGAGCGACCTGCCCACCACGATTCCCGGCTTCCTGATCTTTGCCGTCTCCGAGGTTGGCCTTGGCGCTGTCCTTGCCGTTTTTAGCCGCCTGATCTTTGCCGCGGTGGAAACAGCCGGACAAATGGTGGGTATCCAGATGGGCATGGGTGTAGCCGGGGTTATGGACCCCCAATTTGGCACCCAGGTTTCGGTGATCGGTCAGTTCTGGAGTATCATCACTGTTCTTTTGTTCCTTTCAGTCAATGGACATCACATTTTTTTTTCCACCCTTGCCGAAAGCTTTCAGTGGGTACGGCCCGGGGGACTTCATATCTCAGCCGCCTCCTACCAAGGGATTATACAAGGTGTTGCCCATATGTTTATCCTGGCGATAAAAATAATGGCACCGGTAAGCGCGGTCCTTATTTTTACCCAGGTGGCGCTCGGGATCCTTGCCAAAACGGTTCCACAGATCAATCTGCTGCTCGTGAGCATGCCGGTGACCATTGCCATTGGCTTTATTTTTGTGGGTCTTTCATTGGACCTGTTAATGTACCTCCTTGAAAAGGATATTGACATGCTTGGTCGCCTGTTGCCCAAATTGGCCGCAGGTCTGGGAGGATAATCGATGGCGGAAGAACCGGGTGGCGGCCAGGAAAAGACCGAGGAACCTACCTCTCGACGACTGCAGGAGGCCCGCAAAAAGGGCGATGTGGTTAAGAGCATGGAGGTTACCTCCGTCGCTGTGCTGCTGGCGGCAATTTTGTTTCTGTACAGCTCCCGCACCTTCCTTTATGATCAGCTTTCCCTTATCATGCGTTATTATCTCGGAAATCTGCATTCCTTTACGATCACCATCGACAACATGTATGCCCTGACCAGTCAATGTATGTGGATGATGGCACTGGTGACGCTTCCCCTTGCCATCATCGTGTTTATTACCGCACTCGCCGCCAACATCGCTCAGGTTGGCCTAATTTTTTCGACCGAGTCCATAACGCCCAACCTGGAAAAAATAGATCCGATTGCCGGGATGAAGCGACTTTTCTCCAAGCAGGCCATGGCCAATTTGGTCAAATCGGTGGCAAAACTCTTGATTGTCGGTTATGTGGCCTATACAGTGGTCAAAAAGGCCATCCCGGACATTGTTCCGCTTATGGATCAGGAACCGATCCAAATACTTGCCTTTTACGCCGACACCTCCTTTTGGATTTTTTTAAAATCCATACTAATTATCGCAATCATTGCCATCCTGGACTACCTCTTTCAGAGGTGGCAATATCTCGAACGGCTGAAGATGACCCGACAGGAACTGAGGGAAGAGGCCAAGATGACCGAGGGCGATCCTATGGTCAAGGGCCGCATTCGTGCTATTCAGCAGGAAATGGCCAGAAGAAGGATGATGGCCGAGGTCCCCAAGGCGGATGTCATCATTACCAACCCTATACATCTGGCGGTGGCCATGCAATACGACAGCACTAAAATGGCGGCACCGGCGGTGATGGCCAAGGGGGCCGGGGTGCTGGCGGAACGAATCAAGGAAATCGGCCGGCAACATAACATTCCCATTGTCGAGGATAAACCCCTGGCCCAGGCCTTGTATCGGCATGTAGAAATTGGTCAGGCCATCCCCTATGACCTCTATAATGCGGTAGCCGAGGTGCTGGCCTATGTCTATGGGCTGAAGGGCAAGGCAGCGTAGCTATGGCAAATACAGAGATCATATCCGGGTGGAAGGCATTTAATTTAGAGAAAACCAGCCTCTTGATGGCCGTGGGAGTGGTAGCCATTCTCATGATCGTGATCATTCCCCTGCCGACCATTATCCTTGATTTACTGCTCTCCTTCAGTATCACGATCGGGCTCCTTATTTTGCTCGTGGCCATGTACAATACCAACCCCCTTGATTTTTCGGCCTTTCCGGCCATTCTGTTGGTTACTACCCTGTACCGACTCTCGCTCAACATCGCATCTACCCGTCTCATACTCCTCCACGGTCATGAAGGGCCGGGCGCAGTGGGCCAGGTGATCAAATCCTTTGGAAACTTTGTTGTCGGCGGCAATTATGCCATCGGCTTTATTATCTTTCTTATTCTGGTCATCGTGAACTTCGTCGTCATCACCAAGGGATCAGGCCGTATTGCCGAGGTGGCAGCTCGCTTTACCCTCGATGCCATGCCGGGGAAACAGATGGCCATTGACGCCGATCTGAACTCCGGCATCATCAATGAGGAAGAGGCCAAGACGCGGCGGGCCAGGATCGCACGGGAGGCCGAATTCTACGGCTCCATGGACGGCGCGAGTAAATTTGTCCGCGGCGAGGCGATCGCGAGCATTATCATCATGATCATCAATATCATCGGCGGACTTTTTATCGGGGTGATCCGCCAAAAAATGGACTTCGCCGATGCCATGCAAACCTATACCCTTCTCACCATCGGTGACGGCCTGGTGGCGCAGATTCCAGCCCTGGTCATTTCCACTGCCGCGGGTATCATTGTGAGCCGGGCGGCCTCTGACGTAAGTATGGGGAAAGAGTTTACCCGTCAATTTGGCATGCATCCGCAGGCCATGGCCGTGGCGGGCGGCATACTCTTCATCTTTGCCTTGATCCCCGGACTTCCGAATGTGGCCTTCTTTATCCTTTCCGTGGGGATCTTGACCTTATCCTTCTGGGCCTTTCGCGAACAGGACCGGCAGAAAAAGGAGGCGGCTCGTACTGAACAGCAGCGCAGCGCCGCCGCCACCCCTGCGCCCGGTTCCCCGGAGACCATCGACTCCCTCCTGCCCCTCGACATCCTAGAACTGGAGGTGGGGTACGGGTTGATCCCCCTGGTGGATGAGACCCAGAAGGGCGATCTTTTGGATCGCATCCGATCCATCCGGCGGCAATTTGCCTCCGAGATGGGCATTATCGTTCCTCCTCTCCATGTGCGGGACAATCTCCAACTCAAACCCGATGAATACACGCTCATGCTGAAAGGGGTGGAAATAGCCCGGGGCGAAATCATGATGGGTTCTCTTTTGGCCATGGATTCCGGGACCGTTAAACGGAAGGTTGACGGGGTTCCGACCATTGAACCGGCCTTTAAAATGCCGGCCCTGTGGATCTCTCCGGCCAAGAAGGAAGAGGCCCAGGTTGCAGGCTATACCGTGGTGGATCCTTCCACGGTGGTGGCCACCCATTTAACCGAGGTCATCCGGGGTCATGCCGATGAACTCCTGGGCCGGCAGGATGTGCAAAAATTGCTGGACAACCTAGGAAAAAGCCATCCCAAGGTGGTTGAAGAACTGGTGCCCAGTCTATTACCCCTGGGAGCGGTCCAAAAGGTGCTGCAAAATATGCTCCGAGAACGGGTATCGGTACGCGACCTTCTTACCGTCTGTGAGACCCTGGCTGATTATGCCACCATGACCAAGGATCCGGACATCCTGACCGAATATGTCCGCCAGAAACTGGCCCGCTCCATCATTCATCCCTATGTATCCGGGGATGGCAGGCTCTCGGTTCTTACCCTGGCAACCCAAGTGGAAGATATATTCCGGGAAGGGGTAAAAAAAGGCGAACAGGGGGCGTACCTCGCCATGGATCCGAATCTGGCCCAAAAGCTCCTTGATGCCATCCAGGCCTCGGTGGCCAAGGTGTCAGATGAAGGATACCAACCCATCATCATCTGTTCGCCGGCTATCCGCAGGCATTTGCGCCGGTTACTCGAGAGGTTTATGCCGCAGGTGATGGTCATTTCCCATAATGAACTTCTTTCCCAAACCAAAATCCATTCCCTGGGAACCATTGCCCTCGGGAAATAAACAAACGAATGCCCCTGGTCTATTAAAACGACGATGCGTATCAAACGATTTGAGGCCCCTGACACCCAGACGGCCATGGCAATGATCAAAAAGGAATTGGGGGAAGACGCCCTGATCCTTTCCACCAAGAAAATTGCCAGCGAAAAAAACGGCCGTGGTGGAAAGAATCCCGACCGTATTGAGGTTTTGGCGGTTGTCGAGCAAGACCTGCGCCCCTTCCCCGGTAGCCCTTCCCAAAGGGAACATCCTTGTCGAACAGGTTTTTTCTCGGCAGATTCTATCCGGATCGCGCCAACAACTGAAAAAAACAATCTGGGGAAGGGGATACACATAGAGGGCCACGACCTTTGTCAACGATTTGTCAATCTCCTGCAGTCCAAGGCAGACCCCGCGCTTCTGGAACCTCTGCAGCAAGAGGCGGGGAAAAATCGATCATCCCGGCCCGCGCCGGATGAGGTTGCGGCCTGGCGGGATTCGTTGCTGGCACGGATCACTGCTCGACCGGTGACGGTTGGAAGACCGGATAATCCAGCGATCGCCATTGCCCTGGTGGGTGGCACCGGAGTGGGGAAAACCACGACAGCGGCCAAAATTGCTGCCTGGTACGGGGTGAGAGAAGGCTGCCGGGTCGCCCTCCTTTCCATGGATTGCTATCGGATTGGGGCCACCGATCAACTGCGCGCCTATGCCCGGATCATGAGAATCCCCTGCGAGGTGGCCTTGCGCAAAAAAGACTTCATCCAGGCATTGGCAAGACATCAGGATAAAGATCTTATTATAATCGATACCGCGGGCAAAAGTCCTTATGACCAGGGCCACATTGATGAACTTGTTGATTGGTTTGGCCTGCGTAATCAGATTGATCCCCATCTGGTCTTGAGCGCGACGTGTCAAAAAGAACTGGTAACAAAGATCGTTGAGGTCTATAAGCCGCTTTGCCCCCGGGGTGTTATTCTCACCAAACTTGATGAAACAAGGTCGTACGCAGGTTTGTGCCAGCAACTGGTCGCAGCCAATCTGCCGGTTTCCTTTCTTTCTACCGGCCAACGCATCCCGGAAGACTTCCTTCTTGCATCAAAATATATCCTGGAAACCCTCTTTCGATGGGGATGGACGGCATTGGAAGAGGAGATGAAATATGACAAGAGTACTCTCATAAAAAGGAGTGACTGAAGATATGCAAAAAAAACCCCAGGATACTTCAGCTCTGACAATGGATCGGCATCCGCGGGTTATCTGTGTAACCAGCGGTAAAGGAGGGGTCGGGAAAACCAATGTGGTAATTAATCTTGCATTTCATTTGGCAAAAAAAGATAAAAAAGTCCTGGTCCTGGACGCCGATCTGAGCCTTGCCAATGTGGATGTGCTCCTGGGACTTACTCCCAGATTTAACCTGCATCATGTTTTTCAGGGGGAAAAGAGTCTTCACGAGGTACTTATTTCCGGCCCGGGAGGGATGTTGATTTTGCCGGCAAGTTCAGGGATCCTGGAGTTGTCTGAGATAAACGAGGAGCAAAAACTCTTTTTTTTGGCCGAAATGGAGGCCTTAAACAAAAAAACTGATATACTGCTTATTGACACAGCGGCGGGAATCAACAAGAATGTTATATTCTTTGTTCTTGCGGCGTCAGAACGGATAATCCTGCTTTCTCCGGAACCGACTTCACTTACGGACGCCTATGCCTTGATAAAGGTCCTTTCAACCCGTTACAATGTAAAGAAGGTTCGCATTCTCGTCAACGGAGCCCGTACCGAACGAGAGGCGGTGGCGGTCTTCAGACAACTGGCCGGGGTTACTGATCGTTTTCTCGATTCTCTATCAATGGATTATTTGGGCTATATCCCCCATGACGAACAATTGCCCCAGGCGGTTCGCCGGCAACGACTGGTAACGGAACTCTATCCGAATGCCAAGTCCAGCCTTTCCTTTGCGAGACTTGCAGAGCGAATTCTTGAGGAGGAAGAGAATTTTTCTCTGGACGGCAACATAAAATTTTTCTGGCGCGAGTTGGTTAATTTTTAATTTTTTTTCATGCGAAAACAACAACCGTACACCCCAAAGATCAAGGACTTCACCCAGACCTACTTCGGCAACAACATGTCAGCCGGGTTGGATCCGAAGAAACGGGAAGAACTTATCCTGACATATACCCCCTTGATCAAATACATCGCCTCCCGTTTGGCCATGCGCCTTCCGACGTATATATCGATTGACGATCTAATCAGTTCAGGGGTTGTCGGCCTTATTGATGCGGTGGATAAGTTCGATACCACCAAGAATGTGCAATTTAAAACCTATGCCGAGTTCCGGATAAAAGGCGCCATGTTGGATGAATTGCGAGCGCTCGATTGGGTGCCGCGCTCGGTGCGGCGGAAAGTCCACGAACTCGAACATATGTATGCCCAGTTGGAGAAGGAATTAGGTCGTCCGGCCATGGATGAGGAGGTCGCTTTAGCCCTTAATGTCAACATGGAAGAATTCCATAAATTGCTCGATGAGACCAAGTCAGTGACCTTTTTGGATATTGAACTTCTTCGCCAGCGGGTATCGGATACAGGCGATGGGGGAGAGTCCGGCGATTTTTTTGAACTGGCGGGCAAGGATCCGTTTGGGGCCATTAACCTCTCCCAGGTCCGTGAATTGGTGGCCAAGGCGATTGAAGGATTGCCCCAAAAGGAAAGGCTGGTGGTAACCTTGTATTATTATGAGGAACTGACCATGAAAGAAATCGGACTGGTAATGGGGTACACCGAGTCCAGGATCTCACAGATGCACAGCAAGGCAGTGTTACGCCTACGCTCTAAAATTAAAAAAATGGATCCGCTCTTAGCGGAAAATTGTTCTGCGACGAATTCGACATCATAAACATACCTAACCGTTAACCCTACATACAGATGTAAAATGTTTTCATCTTTACGGGAAAGTAAAAATTGGGTATCTATTGTTTTAAATGTAAAAAATACATTGTGTTGCATCGTCCACGTGGCTTTTATGCGAGGCCAACCTCAGTGCTGGGCCGAAAAATAAGGGGGTAATATGCCTGATACCAATATGAAGATTCTTGTCGTGGATGATTTTGCCACCATGCGGCGGATCATAAAAAACATCTTGGTCCAGTTGAATTATAAGAATATTGTCGAGGCGGATGATGGTGATAGCGCCCTGGAGGTTTTGAAGAGCGAAAAAGTGGATCTCATTATCTCCGATTGGAATATGCCCAAAGTAACTGGCTTGGATCTTTTAAGAACGGTACGCGCTGATCCCAACTTGTCTAAGATTCCCTTTATCATGGTCACGGCCGAGGCCCAGCAAGATAACATTATTATGGCGGTGAAGGCCAAGGTAAGCCAATATATCGTTAAACCGTTTACTGCCGTGATCATGGCCGAAAAAATAAACAAGGTCTTCAATGCCTGATGAAAAGCCTGCGTCCCCTGGCTCTGGGCTTGATGAAAACAGCAACCCCATCACTGATGACTGGGGGAAGGAGTGGGAAACAGGTCCTAATGCCGAAGGGCAGCCTTTTGGAGTGGAGGGCAAAGGTCCTGATCCTGGCAGCACCTCATATGATTTTATCCCGCCTTCAGGCGATGATCTTTCCCAGGTTCCCGATTTTGGTGAAGAATTTGGTGACATAGCTGAATCAGAGGATGTGGTGATTGATTCAGCGGTTCCGGTTCTTGGCCGGGTTGAGGCCGAAGCAAAGTCCTCGGGGTCACAGATTCCCCCCCCATCCCCTCCATCCAAAAGTCAGTATTGGCGCCAACTGAAAGATCGGGTGAAAGGTTTTCCCTGGCGGGGAAAAATTGTGTGGGTTGCTGGCATTGCGCTCTTGCTTGGCGGCGGGGTCCTGCTTACGATCTTCCTCCCTGGCCGCCAGGGAAAAGATGCACCCTCTCCTCATATTGAGGAAGGTATTCCTCGTGCCGATCACCAACCAATACCTTGGGACAAACCGTTGGGAACAACAGTCTCCCGCGAACTGCAAAAGGAGAGCTTGCAACTGCCATCATTTCTCATCCCGGTAAGCGAAAAAGGGAGTAATAATATCAACTTTGTCCTTGTAGACCTTACCCTTTTTATGCGCCAAGCAGCGCCAGCTCCCATGCCGATCGAAAAACAGCGGGCTATTCGGGAAATCATTTATCAATTTTACCGCAATGTTCCGCTCTTTGAGCTGAAAAAATATGTCTTATCCCGGGATGAGATGAAAAAACGGCTGCAGGACTGGATACAGAAACTCATGCCTGGCGACCAGCTTTTAAAGCTGACCTTTAACCATTACGAGGTCCGGGCCTTAAGCAACGTTTCACCCAATCACCGAGAAATCCCCCTCGACCCTTTTCAGGGGGCGGAGGGGACCCCCCCTGAAAAGAGGGGCAGGGGGAATTTTATACCAGCACATTAAAGCTCCAAACCTCATGATTGGACGAAACAATGATCAAGGCCGAGGTACGATAGGGTCCCTATGGTTAACAATATGACTGAAAAAAAACGATTACAAAAACTCCTGCTGGAAAAATCATACCTTAAAAAAAAGGTAGTCCTAACCTCTGGCAAAGAATCCGACTTCTACATCGATGCCAAACAAACAACCCTTTCTGCCGAAGGGGCATATCTGTGCGGTAGGCTTATTTTTGATATAATAAAGAATCACCTTGATCCTATTGCCGCTGTGGGAGGAATGACCTTGGGGGCTGATCCGCTCGTTACCGCAGTCTCTATCGTGAGCCATATCGACAAGGTACCCATACCCGCCTTTATCGTACGAAAAGAGCCCAAGGGCCACGGGACCAAATCCTATATTGAGGGTAAGGGAAATATCCCGGATGGGAGCAAGGTGGCAATCGTGGAAGATGTGGTCACCACCGGAGGTACCCTGCTTAAGGTGATTGACCGGGTCGAAGCACTGGGGCTTAAGGTCGCAGCCGTCATAACCGTGGTTGACCGTGAGGAAGGAGGTGCGCAGGTTCTTTCCGAACGGGGATACACGCTGGAGAGTATCTTCACCAAGAAATCCTTGCTTGAGGAATAGGGCGGGACATATGCTCTGTAAAAAATGCAATAAAAAACTCGAGGTGACCAGAAGGTGCAGGATTGTCCGGTTGCGGTGCACGGGCTGTCAGAAAGAATACCTTATCCATGAGGTTGCCGATCAATTGGATGCGGAAACCGAGGCAAAACTGGGACAATATACCAGTATCATCTATGATTAATCTTGTGGTCCTTCGCGAATTGGCGGAAAACGATAAAAGTCCGACCTGCCAGCACTGCCCAGAATACTGACCATTTCCATTTTTTTCCTCCCAATGCCTGTAGTTTCCTGAGCACCGCTGGCTCCGGGTCGATGGAGCAGCCCGGGTCCTCGTAGATCCGGGTATTGCCTTCAAGCCGGGCATACCGGAGCCAGGCGTTTCTCAGGGCGATGACCAGATCCTCGAAATAAAGGGGAGGAAGAGAGGCATCCATCCGGCCAATAACTAGAAGATCATGGTTGGCCCGAACTAAGAGGTATAATGGGGTGAGAACAGACTGCCCAATGGTCAAAGCGCTTTTGAAAAGGAGGAAACTCGATTAATCAGTTCGTAACTTAGGCTAAGGGCCTTCTTGTCTGTTCCCGGGACAGGACAAAAAAAGGGGGAGACCGCCCTCTCCGGCGATCTCCCCCTTGTCATAGATAAAAACAGATTTGTGTTATATTTCCAGTGCCTTTTTCAGACCTTCCACCAGGTCCTGCGCCTGTTGCCTGGTCAGGGCTACCCGGCCTGGGACCGATTGTTCATGATCAACAAGGATTATCTCTTCCTTTGAAACCTCCAGAACAGGGCATTTACCGCATCCACTGCAAAATTCTATCACCCTCTTTTCCATAACAAAACCTCCTTTTCACATTTGTCTTTCTTAGGTAACTACTCAGGTGGATAGTCTGTAGGTGTTTAGGTGGTTAGGGGGAATAACCATGCGAGATCACACAAAGCTCAGGGCATTTGAACTGGCCGAAACTTTTAGAGACCGAAAAGGTGATGATATCCTTGATTCGTTCTTTGCGCAGTCCTAACAGACTACAGTCTAAACAACCTGAGTTGTTACTCCCTTAGTTCCTAAATACAGGTCCTAAGCAATGAGATTCATTATCGGGGATTTCTGCGCCTGGGCCTTCACCCCCCCACTATCGCCTGGGGGTGTCGGGGACATCTTCGCACCTTCGGTGGCAAGTGTTTCCCCTCTTTCTTCCGAGGTCTTCATTGTACCTTTCGTTCCCTGGACCGCCGTTTTGGATAAATTTACCACCACTGCCGGCCCCGCATTGTTAGTGCCAAGGGTCGATGGCTGAGCATTCTTCGCCTCGTTTTGGGGCTGGGCAGGTTGTCGCGCTTGATTGTTGGCATAAAGTGATGCCACCTGGGTATTGTCAATCTTCATCATTCCTCTACCTCCTATCTAGAGAGGTTTATCTTATACCACTTCCTTAGTTTATCACCTGGGCCCCGATTTTAATAGTATTAATTTTTTGTAACTACTCAGGTCGATAGTCTGAAGGGGTTTAGCCTGTTAGCAATAGAGAAAGACGAGATGTGAGACGTACCGTGCCCATCCTCCGATCCATTTCCTTCCTAACAGACTACAGTCTAACGACCTAACCAACCTGGGTAGTTACA
>CAZDYX010000031.1:0-8626 GCA_964509775.1 uncultured Desulfobulbia bacterium
ATCCAATATATCGTAATTATTGCTCCCAAAAAAAGCATTTTTCAGGCCTATATCGTCTTTTTTTACCTCAAAATGTACTTTTTGCCACAACTTGGAGGGACCAAAGAGTTGTTGTTATTGGTCTAACTCATAGCCTTTACAGGTATTCGCGCAGCCTTTCCAGCCGTGAGGCTACGACGTCTTTCTTAACCACGCATGTCGCTCCTTTGCAGGCTGTCTTTCATGTGATGGGTGACGCTGGTAGTTTTGTTAGTTTATTCATCTTTTATACGGAAGGCAGAATTACCTGACAGGCACTATCCATGCAATCATTTACATATTGGCACTGTTTGGTATATTCAGTCGTCTGTCGTTGAAGCACCAAGGCGCATGGACCTTTCCGTGTACCATTTGTAGGTCTGGGCGAGGCCATCGCGCAAGCCAATGCGGGGGGCCCAGCCCATGTCCTTAATCTTGGAGGTGTCCGACAGTTTTAGAGGCGTGCCGTCCGGTTTTTCCGTATCATAAACGACTTCTCCCGCATAGCCGACAACATCCCTGATAATTTCCGTTAGTTCGGCAATGGTCACATCGATGCCGGCTCCGATGTTGATGTGCGACATCATCGGCTGCGTGTAGCTGTTATAGACGTTGTCATCAAGTCCCATAAGAAAAATACAGGCTGAGGCCAAATCATCCACGTGCAGGAATTCCCGTCTCGGCGTGCCAGTCCCCCAAACGCTGACCCGGGAAGGGTGCGAAAAAGGGTTGGCAACGTCAGGTCCAAAACCGAGCGCGGTCCTGATCTCCGTCGGAATGGGGCCGAACACCTCCTCATCCCTTCTAATACCTTCCACGTCGCCAAGGGAAGCGAGTTTTGCCAGATGGAATTTCCTGATCAGGGCTGGAATCACGTGGCTGTTTTCCAGGTGAAAATTGTCATTCGGCCCGTAAAGATTGGTCGGCATTGCGGATCGATACTTGGTGCCGAACTGGCGATTGTAAGATTCGCAGAGCTTGATGCCGGCAATCTTGGCGATCCCATAAGGCTCATTGGTCGGCTCCAGCGGACCGGTGAGCAGGTATTCCTCCTTCATCGGCTGCAGTGCATGTTTGGGGTAGATGCAAGAACTGCCCAGAAAAAGAAGGCGCTCCACCCCGGATCGACAGGCTTCATTGATCAGGTTCGCCTCGATCATCAGGTTCTTATAGATGAATTCGGCCGGATAGGTATTGTTGGCATATATTCCGCCGACCTTGGCAGCGGCGATGACAACATGATCGATCCTGGTGTTTTGAAAGAATTCATGAACCGCCTGCTGGTTCGTAAGGTCCAGTTCTGCATGCGTGCGGGTGACAATACAACCTAAACCATGCACACGGAGATTGCGCACGATTGCCGAGCCGACCATCCCCCGATGACCAGCAACGAAAATGGTCGTTCGGGGGGTGAGGACGGCAGAGTGCACACCTTGTTTGTGTCGGGTATCATTTGCTTGATTTTCAGTCATGTTCTGCTATCCCAGGCGTTCGCATCGCAAAACCAGCTCTTAATTGTTCGAAACGTTTCGCCGCCAGTTGATTGGTCAGGCAAAACGAATGCCACTGAGAGATACACCGTGTCAAGCCATGCAACCTCCTCGCTTCCGGAGTGCGCTTGCCACAAACTTATTCGTGATAGTTCAGGACCTTAAATCCCTCATTCCGGCACAAGTCATCCCGTCTCGCTTCCTTCAAGTCGGAGCGCACCATTTCGCGGACAAGCTCTACAAATGGCGTCTTCGGTTCCCATCCCAGTTTATTTTTTGCCTTGCTCGGATCGCCCCAAAGGGTTTCCACTTCGGTGGGCCGAAAATAACGGGAATCGACACGGATAATGACGCTTCCGGACGTGAGGTCCTTCCCGGTCAGCGTGCCACCCGCTCCCGATGCCTCAGCCGCCAAGTCTGTTACAATCCCCATCTCGTCAACGCCATCCCCCTCCCAGCGCAGGCCAATGCCGAGCTCCTTGGCCGCCAGCTCGACAAACTCCCGGACCGAATGCTGTTCTCCAGAGGCAATCACATAATCATCCGGTTCTTCCTGCTGCAACATCAACCACTGCATCTCCACGTAATCGCGGGCATGTCCCCAGTCCCGCCTAGCGTTGAGGTTGCCAAGGTGGAGACAGTCCTGCAGACCAAGGCTGATGCGGGCAAGTGCTCGGGTGATCTTTCGGGTAACAAACGTTTCGCCACGAATCGGGGATTCATGGTTAAATAGAATGCCGTTGCAGGCAAAAAGTCCGTACGCCTCTCGATAGTTGACCGTAATCCAGTAGGAGTAAAGCTTGGCTACCGCATACGGGGAACGGGGATAAAACGGGGTGGTTTCCTTTTGGGGCGTTTCCTGAACCTTGCCATAGAGTTCTGAGGTGGAGGCCTGATAAAAACGGGTCTTCTCGGTCAGACCCAGGATACGGATGGCCTCAAGGAGGCGTAACGTGCCGAGGGCGTCGGAATTGGCGGTATACTCGGGCTCCTCGAAAGATACCGCCACATGCGATTGGGCTGCCAGATTGTAAATCTCATCCGGCTGTACCTTTTGAATAATGCGGACAAGACTGCTCGCATCGGTGAGGTCCCCGTGGTGGAGGACGAAATTGCGGTTTTCCGTGTGGGGGTCCTGGTAGATATGGTCAATGCGGGCGGTATTAAACAGTGAGCTACGGCGCTTGATGCCGTGGACTTCATATCCTTTCTTTAATAAGAATTCCGCCAAATAGGCACCATCCTGTCCGGTCACCCCGGTAATCAAAGCTTTCTTTCGCATGTCATTGTTTCCTTTTTTTAAGAAGGCCTATAAGGCCTTAAACCTACAACGATACTTGTGCCTTGGCAAATCATGAATACCGCCTCAGCGGTGAGCCGGCCTGATCTTTGGCGGAGAGCAAAGGTCTACCCTGTAGTTTGCCAAGGGGCCAATCGATATTCAGCACCGGATCGTCCCAAGCAATACACCGCTCAAACTCTGATGAATAGAAATCGGTTGTCTTGTAGAGAAATTCAGAGGTATCGCTAAGGGTGAGAAAACCGTGAGCGAAGCCTTCGGGAATCCAGAGTTGTTTTTTGTTCTCGTCACTCAAAATTACACTCACCCACTGGCCGAAAGTCGGGGAGGCCTTGCGGATGTCCACTGCCACATCAAACACCTCGCCTTGTACCACGCGCACCAGCTTGCCTTGCGCCTTGGGTGCCAGTTGGTAGTGCAGACCACGCAGTACGCCTTTTTGCGATTTTGAGTGGTTGTCTTGCACGAATTGCCGTTGCAGGCCGGTAGCTTCTTCAAAAAACTTATGGTTGAAGCTTTCAAAAAAAAAACCCGCGCTCGTCGCCAAACACCTTTGGCTCAAATAGCACTACATCCGGTATACTAAGTTTAGTTGTCCGCATGTCAATATGCCTTTTGCCTTAATAGGCCCAGCAGGTATTGCCCATAACCATTCTTGGTCAAGGGGCCGGCAAGATTGTTGAGTTGTTCGTTGTCAATCCACCCTTGTCGCCAGGCAATTTCCTCTGGACAGGCCACTTTTAGTCCTTGCCGCTTCTCCAGTGTTGAGATGAACTGGCTGGCCTCCAGTAGCGAGTCATGCGTGCCGGTATCGAGCCAAGCGTAGCCTCGGCCCATGATCTCAACCGAAAGCTGCCCTTTTTCGAGGTAGAGACGGTTGAGATCGGTGATTTCAAGTTCGCCTCTTGCGGAGGGCTTGAGAGTCTTAGCGAGTTCAACAACCTGAGGATCGTAGAAGTAAAGGCCGGTAACCGCATAGTTGGACTTTGGCTGCTTCGGCTTTTCTTCGAGCGAGAGCACTGTTCCGTTGCGGTCGAACTCGGCCACGCCATACCGCCTGGGGTCAAGCACGTGGTAGGCGAAGATACTCGCCCCTTGCCCCCGGTTGCAGGCGGCGGCCAACAGTTGCTGGAAGTCATGGCCGTAGAATATGTTGTCACCCAAGACCAGAGCACTGTGGTCTTTGCCAATGAAGTGGTCGCCAATGATGAAGGCTTGAGCCAGGCCATCCGGGCTCGGCTGCACCGCGTATTGCAAGTTGAGGCCCCATTGGCTGCCGTCACCCATCAGTTGCTGGAAGCGTGGCGTGTCTTGCGGGGTGGAGATGACGAGGATGTCGCGTATACCAGTCAGCATCAGGGTGCTTAAGGGGTAGTAGATCATCGGCTTGTCGTAGATCGGCAGCAGTTGCTTGGATACCGACAAGGTGGCCGGATGCAGTCGGGTGCCGGCGCCGCCGGCGAGGATTATGCCTTTTCGCTTCATGATCTTCCCTGATGAATGAGTTCTGCGACCAGCCGTTTGACCTGGGTTTGCCATGGCGGCAAGACGATTTCAAACGTGTCGCGGAGTTTCTGGGTATCGTGCCGCGAGTTGGCAGGGCGTTTGGCAGGCAGTGGGTAGTCTGATGTGGGAATCGGATGCACCCTCTCGGAAACAGTGCGGAGCACCGCGCCATGGCCCTGGGCTTCCGCGATGAGGAATTTGGCATAGCCATGCCAGTTGGTCTCGCCGCCAGCAGTAAGGTGATAGGTACCGCTCACCTGCTCGGCGAGCGCAACGTCGTGAGCCAGCCGATAGAGGCAGAGGGCAGTCACGTCGGCGATCAGTTCCGCACTGGTGGGGGCACCAATTTGATCGCACACTACCTTGATCTCCTCCCGCTCCTTGGCAAGCCGCAGCATGGTCTTGGCGAAGTTGCCGCCACGAACAGCGTATACCCAACTGGTGCGGAGAATCAGATGACGGCAACCTGCTGCGCGAATGGCGTCTTCGCCATCTCGCTTGGTGCGGCCATAGACGCTCTGGGGTGCGGTGGGGTCGGTTTCGATGTAAGCGCCATCTTTACTGCCATCGAACACATAATCGGTGGAGTAATGGATGAGCCAACCGTTAAGACGCTGAGCTTCTTCTGCGAGGAGGGCTACCGCGTCGGTATTGATGCGTCGAGAAAGCTCAGGCTCGGACTCGGCCTTGTCCACAGCAGTATAGGCGGCGGCATTGACCATTGCTTGCGGCACAATCTCACGCACGAGGCGACGCAAGGCCTCAAGGTCCTCCAGATCGACCTCGGCGCGGCCGCAGGCGATAACCTCACCCAGTGGCGCCAAGGCGCGCTGTAATTCCCACCCAACCTGACCGTGTTTGCCCAGCAGCAGAATCTTCATGCGGTGTACTGCCTCTCAACCCACTCGCGATACGCGCCACTGGTGACGTTGGCCACCCAGCCCTGGTTGTCAAGGTACCAGCGCACGGTCTTGCGGATGCCGGTCTCGAAGGTCTCGGCAGGCTTCCAACCGAGTTCGCGTTCGAGCTTACGGGCGTCAATGGCGTAGCGGCGGTCATGCCCCGGGCGATCCTTGACAAAGATAATCTGCTCGGCGTAACTCTCGCCGTCGGCGCGGGGCTTCTCTTCGTCGAGGATGGCACAGAGGATTTTCGCCACGTCGATATTAGATTTTTCATTCCAGCCGCCCACGTTGTACACCTCGCCTACCCGACCCGCTTCCAACACGCGGCGGATGGCGCTGCAATGGTCTTTCACATACAGCCAGTCGCGGATCTGTTGGCCGTCTCCGTAGATAGGCAGCGGCTTGCCGGCCAACGCGTTGTGGATGCAAAGCGGGATCAGCTTCTCGGGAAAGTGGTACGGCCCGTAGTTGTTGGAGCAATTGGTGGTGATCACCGGTAAACCGTAGGTGTGGTGGTAGGCTCGCACCAGATGATCGCTGGCGGCTTTGCTGGCGCTGTAGGGGCTGTTGGGTTCGTAGCAATGGGTTTCGGTAAAGGGCGGGGCGTCTTTTTCGAGCGACCCGTAGACCTCGTCGGTGGAGACGTGCAGAAAGCGAAAAGCGGCTTTCTCGCCTTCCGGCAGCACGTTCCAGTAATTACGCCCGACTTCGAGCAACCGGAAGGTGCCGACGATGTTGGTCTGGATGAACTCCTCCGGGCCGCGGATTGAGCGGTCCACGTGGCTTTCGGCGGCGAAGTTCACGATGGCGCGCACCTGGTGCTCGGTAAGAAGCTTTAGCACCAGGTCGTAGTCGCCGATATCGCCTTTGATAAAGATATGTCTTTTATCAGCGGCTGCCGAGGCTAAATTTTGCAGATTGCCCGCATAGGTGAGCTTATCGAGGTTGACGACTGTCTCGTCGCAGTTGGCGAGCCAGTCGAGAACAAAGTTGCTGCCGATGAAACCGGCGCCGCCGGTGACTAAGATCATTCCGCTTTCCTCTGCCCCACCATCGCCATCCCCCATCGGAGAAACGCCATCTCGTTCTCGTATTCCCGCGCAGCGAGTGAAACGAATTCCGCCCGGCGTCCCCTGTCGCGGCAAGAGAGCAATCGACCACTGACCGCCTCGAAGCGGACTATGGTGCCCGCGTTATTCAACGCCAGCAAATCAACTTCGTCAAAGTTCAGTGCCTGTTGCAACGCCTCGCGAATTTCTGCAAGATCGTAAAGGGAGGGCGGATCTGCAAACAAAATGGCAATATCCACATCGCTGCCGGGATTGACAATACCGGCTTGGGCGGAACCATAAACCCAGGCCGCAGTAACATTGGAAAAATTAGCAAGACAGCACGACGCAGCAACAAGATTAAGCGCGGTTGACTTAGCCCAAAACCTCGTTGCGGAAAAGCTCAAAATCGGTATTGACGTACATCATTGACGCGTAATTTTCATGGGAACCAGGGACGTTTAGCCCCTCCCCTCACAAGGGTTCAACGTTCTAAGTCACCGACTCCGGGCCAGGCTTGGCTACGACTTGCTGCTGCAATATACCAAGCACTTCTTCAACTGTGATAGGGGCATGCGGTAGCACATTGGCCTCTGAACCATCATGAACATGGTGCGGATGAGTTGGTACTTCCAGATGGTGTGGCGCATTATCCCATCGTATTCGCAATTCACCGGTAACATCTTGCCAGTGGAAGCTATACTTCATCACCTTCACACTTTCTTGCGCAACCTGGAAGAGTTCAAACAGTTCTATCAGGCCGCCATCACGCAACACGAGCTTGTAACGGAACAACCCCACATCGCCTTGCTCTTCTTCACGTGCAGCTTTCCAGTGCTCTACCTGGGGGTTCATCACGATCAACGCCTTGACTTGAGCCAGGTACTCAGCGGCGTCTTTCACAACGCCTCCTCTATGCGGCGGATCTTCTCCAGAAGGTCATGGCGAAGCTCGTATAGACCAGCCCATTCGAAGAAATCCATCGCGTCGCCTAATGCCCCGTTTTCAAAGCGCTGATAGAATGAGGAAGACTCCATTCCATAGCGTTGCTCAAATTCGCGCAAGTCGTGCTTATACCGTTCCAGACGCAGCCGATGGCGGCTCAGGGCTACATCCAGCAGTTTCCCCAAAACACGCTCCAATTCGATTTCATCAGGATAGGCATCCTTGAGAGCTTCCAGCTTGTTCAATTTGACGGTTGCCATTGCTTCACCCCCGGTTAGAAGTTATATTGCCATCGCAAAAATAAGGCGATGGGGACGCTCTTACCTTCTGACCTTAATCCTCTGCGCGGCTTAGCCGCAACCAAACAACATGAAGGCGTTCTGCCTTAATTTCGGTATATTGAGTTGTAACCAACAACCAAAACCGAGCATAAGGAGAACGTCTTGGAAACCTTTTTATCAAAACATGCCGAAGATATCACGATAACATTATCCGGGTTTGATGGAAAAGTTAGAATGATGCCTCTTTGGCAGGAGGCGCAGCCTGCAACTCCTGTTTCAGTTCCTCAATCTCCCGGCCCAGTTGATCATACTCGGCCATCTTCCTTTTCAGGAACCCGGCGGTGAGGCGGGCCTTGGCCTCTAACCCCTCAGGGGTGAGGAGATAGACGTATTGTCGTTTGTCCGGGTTAAGGCGGAAACTACCTACCTTGACCCAGCCCTTGGCAACCAGCGCCCGCATGCAATAGTTGAGCTTGCCCAGACTGACGCCCAAGGAACCCGACAAGACGCGCTGGCTCTGATGTGGAGACTGGTCCAGCTCTTTCAGAAGCTGAAAATGAAGTGTTTCGTCTTGGGATGTTTCTGTGGGAGGCATGAAAACAAAAGGAGTCGAGTTTATGAGCCGCCTTGCGGGCACCGGGCAGGCTACCGCCATTTGGGTGAAGCTATGTTCACTCAATGAACAGACCCGATAATACAATGAGGAGGTGAAACGAGGCAAGCGTTTTCTGGCAGAAAAATTTTTTTGGCTCACTTTCTGTCGCTGATCCGCGCGAGAGGAACGGTTGTCTTGACCCGCCGCTGCAAAAGGTCAAGAAGCACTATCACGTTCTTGCCGCCGTCGAAGGAAAAAACCGTTCCCTCGGTCACGACCCCGTCGCCAAATACCACCTCCACCGGTGCTCCGGCTGCGAATTGCTTGGCAAGCGCCTTGGCCGACGAGAGAATACCCGGACTCTCTTCCTGATGTTTGAGTCCGTCAATCACCCAGTCCGGCACCGGGATATACTGGTCTCCGAAGTGGACTGGCCCAAGAGCTCCCCGGGTGGAGGCGATGGCAATCCAGTCGCGTTCCTCCGAAGCCAGATATAAAAACAAGTACCCAGGGAAAAACGACTTGAGCACCTCTTTT
>CAZDYX010000031.1:8636-17553 GCA_964509775.1 uncultured Desulfobulbia bacterium
CCTCGTGGGGCTTGGTCCGAATCGCAAACCATTGAGACCCCTTGCGCTTGGTTTCTTGCTGCGTCATGGGACCTCATCCTTCACCGCGCGCGATCTCACCGCGACCTGGCTGCCTTCCGAACCGCATCCGTAATGATGGCAATCTTCTCTGCCGTCAGGTATGGGTGCATGGGAAGGCTGAAGATACGCTTGGAACAGTCAAGGCTGATCGGAAAATCCTCGGGCCGGTAGCCAAGCTGAGCAAAGGCGGCCTGCATGTGGAGCGGCTTCGGGTAGTAGACCGCGGTCGGGATTCCCGACGCATGGAGTTCGCGCTGGAGCGCCTCTCTTACTGTCTCGTCAGCCGCCAGCACCGAATACTGGGACCAGGCAGACATCATCCCCATCGGTACCACGGGGGGGACGAGCGAAGACACGCCACCCAACGCAGCGGTGTATGCCTCTGCTATCCGTTGCCGATTGCGTATTTCTTCCGGCAGAATCTCAAGTTTAGGCAGCAGAATGGCGGCCTGGAGCGTATCCATGCGGCCATTGATGCCGATGCGAATGTTGTCGTACTTGACCGCCCCGGTGCCGTGCACGCGAATCGAGATCATCCTCTCTGCCAAATCATCATCATTGGTCAGAATAGCGCCTCCATCCCCATAACACCCCAGCGGTTTGGCCGGAAAAAAGCTGGTCGCCGCCACATTCCCGAGACTTCCGGCCCGACGGCCTCGATATTCGGCGCCAAAGCTCTGGGCCGCGTCTTCCAAAACAAAAAGTTTATACCTGTCCGCAACAGCCATGATGCGGTCGTAATCCGCCGGCATCCCAAACAGATCAACAGGAATAATGCCCTTGGGAATCAACCGGTTATGGTCGGCATTCCCGGATGTGGTTTTGGGAAGCGGGGACAGGGCGGGATCATTTGCCTGCACCGCCCGTATGACCAGTTCCAGCTTGTCGGGATCGATATTAAAGGTTCTGGGGTCGATATCGACGAACACCGGGGTCGCCCCGAGCAATGCAATAACTTCCGCGGTGGCGATGAAGGTAAATGGGGTGGTAAAAATAGCATCGCCCGGCCCAACACCGAAAGCCATCAGCGGTATGAGGAGGGCGTCGGTTCCCGAGGAGCAGGATATGCCGTGTTTCACGCCCACGTACGCAGCCAGTCGTTCCTCCAACTCCTTCACCTCTGGTCCCAGGATATACTTGCCGTGACGAAGGACACGCTCAATGCCTTGCTCAATGTCAGGCCGGATCGAGGCCTGCTGTGTGGTCAAGTCGATGAACGGGATGGTTTTCGCATACTCATCCGTGATCTCTCGATGCATCCACGTCAACGCTTCCAGAGGTGTTTTGACCGGCACCTCGCCCAGGGTGTCGAAACGGATATCCTTGCTCACCACGCAGATGGGCACTCCTTTAAGGCTGCGAGCGGCAGCGGCGATTTGCGCATCTTCAACATCGCCGGCAGCCCGGTAGATCTCCTTCTGCTCAAAGCCATGGTTGGTCAATACACTGGCTACCTGAAGAAGATCTTCCATCAAACGCGCAACCAGATGGCCCACTTCTTCCGATGGCACACCTCGTTGTTTCAACGCCCGCCTGGTAACGTAATCCAGTGTGGGAATGCTGGAGGCGGATACCCATAGCCGTGTTTTTCCTTCGGCTGCTAAATCAAACAGTGATTCGGTTGCTTCCGCCAAACCCAGACCCAGCCAGAGATCAATGATGACGCTGACATCCAAGACTAGGTGTTTAACGGCCGGCAAGGTGTTTATCATCCAGATGGGCGTACCATATGGTCTTGTATTCGGCGTGTCCGGAGGCATCGCCAAGGCTGCGCCATCGGCCCAGGATGGCATTAAGGCGATCGCGTGTGGCGGAGGACGGAGACGGCACGTTTGAGGCTTGGGGGGGCAAAACCAGCTCATCGTCCGGCACATTTACCACTAGGCGCACTTGGTCACTCCGCAGCTTGACAGGCCGGACAAACGATAATTTGCCACGGTTGTAAATCGCTTCAAGTTGCATGCTTCAATCCTCCAATATTTCACGTAGTTCACGCTTGGTGTAGTATCTCCATGAAATCTTCCTTTCTTTTCAACGGTACCAGTAGATTCTTACAATCAGGATTTTTTCCTGCTACGCCGCCGTAGTAGGGGCAAATAGCTATGCAAGCGCTCGAGTTGCTCAGCATTGGCAGTTTTTTTAAGGTATTCGACAAAATTGAGAAAAAAAGCGGCAAATATGGCCAGGAAAAAGGCACATATCACGGACAGAATACAGATTATGGCCCGTTTGGGTTTAATTTTTTTGTTCAGATCCGGCACAATCGGTGGATCAAGGACCTCAAAGCTATAGTACTTGGTGGCGCGGGCGAAGGTTTCTTTTTCGATTTCAGCGGCAAGAAGCGCATAGATCTTTTCCTTCAGGAGCGCATCTGAAGTCTGGGTAAGCTGCTCCTGAAAAAATTTTTGTTTTCCCCGGGCGTCGTTAAGGGTATCCTCCCGCAGGGTTTCACTCAATTCAATCAGGAAGCGCTCAACCATCTGCTGGGCGAACTTTGGCTCCGCATGGTCAAATTTAACAGAAATTGTATTTTTTTTGCTATCAGTGCTTATCGAAAGTATTTCCTGCAACGCTTTAAAAGCGTCCTGTTCCGTGGGAGGATTGTCAGTTTTCCATTTCTTTTTTGTAGAGTCCCAGTCATCTTTGAATAGAATTGGAATAAGATTATATTTTTCAACGATCCGGTGGGCCAAATCGCGACTTTTCAATACCACTTCCAACTTACTAAGATTACTGTCGCCTCCCAGCCCCAACATACCGCCGGTCAGGGAACTCAATCCCGCAACCGCAGATAGACCACTTGGTTTCTCGGTCTCCCGGGGGATCAAGGTGGCCTCAGACCGATAAATGTTTGTCATTAATAAGCTGATGATAACCGCCGCGACTCCTGCTAGAATCACCATCCAGACAATTAAACTTTTAAACTTTAACAAAACCAGAAGCAAGTCTAGGAGATTAATTTCCTCTTCATTTACTGCCAAGTTGCTACTCACCATACTGGATGGCTGGGGTTGTTGTTCACCGGTTATGTTCATCTAAGCGTTACCCTTTTATAAAAAGGAAAATTGGGGCCTTCTAAAAGAGATTGCAAGACCAGTGAATATAATTTCCGATCAAAACAAGTCAACAAAAATGTAGACTTGGTGAGATCAGTAGGACGATGTAGACGTAATTGACTTATAACTATTTGATCCACTCGAGTTGGCATAAACTTGTAACTACTCAGGTTGTTTAGACTGTAGTCTGTTAGGACTGCGCAAAGAACGAATCAAGGATCCCAACACCTTGTGTGATCTCGCATGGTTATTCCCCCCCTATCCACCTAAACACCTACAGACTATCCACCTGAGTAGTTACATGAACTTTACTAACTGGCCAAGTTTTTATCTTGACAGCAATTGACATCTTAGAGCATAAACAATTGATATGCAAAGTTCTTGATATAAATTAAAGAAAGGGATACCGACTTTTTACGAGATCATCAGGTTTCGATAAACATTGCATGGAGTACTGAATTGGTGAAAGAAAAAACCGAGGTCAAGGGGGCAAGAGAAAACAAGGGCAGAAATCCTGTGGAAACTATTATCAGGCTCCTGGCAGACTCCTCATTCTATACCAAGAGGATCACCCTGCTCCTCGTTGACACCTTTATGCTTGCCTTTTCCCTTTGGGCGGCAGTGGTCATGCGTTTGGAAACGTTTTGGCCCGAGCTGTGGGAGAGGTGTTCATGGCTTTTTTTCGTTCAGCCGTTGATTTCCCTGCCAATTTTTATCCGTTTGGGTCTGTACCGGGCGGTCATACGCTATACTAGTTTTGACGCCCTGTGGGTAATCTGCCAGGCAGTGGTTGGCAGTGTCCTGGTTCTTGTTGCCCTTCTCCTCCTTGCTTCCTTGTCCGAATTTCCCCGCTCCGTGCCGCTCATTTTTTCCGTCCTGGCCCTTTTTTTCATCGGCGGCAGTCGTCTTCTCTTTCGAGACCTTTATTTTCGTTTTTGTAATCCTAAACGGCACGCAAAGCGGGTACTCATTTATGGGGCAGGCTCCTCCGGCACCCAAATGGTCACGGCCTTTCAGATGTCCTCGGAATTTGATCCGGTGGCCTTGGTAGACGATGAAAAGACCCTCCATGGCCGAAGGCTCAATGGGATACTGATTTATCCTGCCAACCAGATATCTGATCTGGTGAAAGATCTTGCGGTGGATCTAATTTTGCTTGCCATGCCCTCCGCTCCCCGCAAACGAATCAGGGAGATCCTACGGTTCCTGGAGCCCTTACCTGTTGAGGTGAAGTCTCTCCCCTATCTGGATGTGCTGGTTTCCAATGAGTTTGGGATAAAAAGCATCAAGGATATTGAGATTGAAGACCTGCTGGGGCGGGATTCTGTCCCGGCCAGGATGGATCTTATTCATTCCTCAATTAAGGGAAAAAGCGTGTTGGTTACGGGAGCCGGGGGCTCCATCGGCTCGGAATTGTGCCGGCAGATCGCCAAACTCGAGCCCAATTGCCTTGTTCTTTTTGAGCAGTCAGAATTAGCCCTTTATACCATAGAGGCCGAGCTACGCTCTTGTTTTGGCGGCAGCCTGCTGATCTATCCGGTTTTGGGATCGGTTTGCCACGAACGTCGGGTTCACTCGGTCTTAAAGGCCTTTCAAATCCAGTCCGTATATCACGCTGCCGCCTACAAACATGTGCCACTAGTGGAATACAACCCCATTGAAGGGGTGCAAAACAATCTTATCGGGACGTTACGGATGGCAAGGGCTGCCATTAAGGCGCAGGTAGAGACCTTTGTCCTTATTTCCACCGACAAGGCGGTGAGACCCACCAATGTCATGGGCGCAAGCAAACGTATGGCAGAAATGGTTCTCCAGGCCCTGGCAGCCAAAGGCTCCGGTAAACCCCGTTTTACCATGGTACGCTTTGGCAATGTCCTAGGTTCTTCGGGCTCAGTTGTTCCTCTTTTCCGGGAACAGATTCGGAATGGGGGGCCGGTGACCGTTACCCATCCGGAGGTGGTCCGCTATTTTATGACCATCCCGGAGGCAGTGCAACTTGTCATTCAGGCCGCAGCCATGGGCACCGGCGGAGACGTCTTTGTGCTCGACATGGGGGAACCGGTGCGAATTCTGGATCTTGCCCGGAAGATGATCCGCTTGTGCGGTAGAACGGTACGAGACGACCAAAACCCCTATGGTGATATCGCGATCGAATTTACGGGATTGCGGGCCGGGGAAAAACTCTATGAGGAACTTTTGGTGGGTGGAAAGGTGGTCGGCACCGAGCATCCCATGATAATGAGGGCCGAAGAAGGCTTTATCCCCTGGGAAAGGCTTGAAAAGATCCTTATCCAGGTTGAGCGGGCCTGTAAGGAGTTCGACCATCAGGCGGTTCGATCCATCCTCCTTGAAACCGTTGATGGGTATTGCCCTCAGTGTGAGATCGTCGATCCGGTTTGGAAAAATTACCAACGGGAAAATGCCTTGAATGGATTAGGCGAAAAGGTCCTCCCATTTCTGGCCAGGGGATAGGAAAGATATATGATGCTTTTGATTATCGCGGTGAAGAGAAGATTACTTAAATGCTATCCTCTGTTGTGCATCGTCTTTTTCATGATAGCCGTTATGGGGCCATCAGGGTCAGCCTGGGGCAAAACCGTCTTACTTTGGGAGGTGGATGGTGAAGGGATATATGGCCTGCTTCCAAGCAATTGGCAACCCATGACCGCGGAGGAACTGAAGGCCTTTCCCCGCGAAGGAGGAGAAAAACTTCAAGAATCAGGCTATGTTGTCGCTGGTTTTCAGTTGAAGCAAGGCAATGACCCGCGCCAGGGACCATACGTATTGGTGCTCGCCAAACCGGGAATACACGTTCCCCGGGAGCAGATCCATAAGACCTTTGATTGGTTTCAAAAAAACAAGGAGCTCTTGACCGGCATATTTCAGTCCCACAACGCCGGGGTGCCAATCAATAATACCACAATAGAAAATATTGAATACCTGCCCGATCGGGCGACCATTCTTTTTCAATCTCGGGTTACCCTGGCAGATCATGTCTATATCAGTGTTACCGGGATCGTCTTTCTCAAAAATAGTTACATAAGTATCGCGTGTAGCGCCCCGGACAGGGATTTTGCTGATTTTAAGGAGGATTTTTATTCGCTCATATTATCAGTCGCAGTGCCGGAACAATTGCGGCATGAAATCGCAAGCCCCACCTCCCCGCCTCTTGTTTACTACCGTGTTTCATATTGGCTGGTAAATAATTGGCAAAAGGTGTTAGGAGCGACCATACTCCTTTCGCTTTACGGGGTAATGTTTTTTCGGAAGGAAAAAAAGTAACTACTCAGGTCGATAGTTTGAAGGGGTTTAGCCTGTTAGCAATAGAGAAAGACGAGATGTGAGACGTACCGTGCCCATCCTCCGATCCATTTCCTTCCTAACAGACTACAGTCTAACGACCTAACCAACCTGGGTAGTTACGGAAAAAAGTGAAAAATGCGCTTTGGCACAAAGGGCCTTTGGGGGCCGAGGGGAGTAAGAGAAGAAAAAGACAAAAAATCCTTGACGTAACAGTAGGGATAGATTAATTAATAAACAACTTTATACCGTGTAATTTAATCGGCCCCTTCTTTATTATACAGGAGGGGCCGATTTATTTACTGGTGAGCATGTATGTTTACATGTATCTTTACAAGATATTATTTGAGCTGTAACAAGAAGTAGGGGACCCAAAATGACAACGTCTTTGGACAAAGTAAGAAACATAGGAATCAGCGCCCATATCGATTCGGGCAAGACCACCCTGACCGAGAGGATTCTCTATTATACCAAACGCATCCATGCCATTCATGAAGTCAAAGGCAAGGATTGCGTTGGCGCTACCATGGACTCCATGGAACTGGAAAAGGAGCGCGGCATCACGATCCAGTCGGCCGCCACCTATTGTAGTTGGAAGGGCTATACGGTTAACATCATCGACACCCCCGGCCACGTGGACTTCACCATCGAGGTGGAGCGGGCCTTGAGGGTGCTCGACGGGGCGGTCCTGATCCTCTGCTCGGTGGGCGGGGTCCAGTCCCAGAGCATCACCGTGGATCGGCAGATGACCCGGTATAAGGTCCCCCGGATCGCCTTCATCAACAAATGCGATCGGAGTGGGGCCAACCCCTATCGGGTGGCGCAGCAGTTGCGGGAGAAATTGAACCATAACGCCGTGCTCATGCAGATCCCCATCGGCCTTGAAAATGAGCTTTCCGGTGTGGTGGACCTGGTCACCATGAAGGCCCTCTATTTTGACGGCGCCAAAGGCGAGACGGTCCGGGTGACGGAGATCCCGGATTCTATCCGGGAAGAGGCGAATCGCCGGCGCGAGGAGATGCTCGATGCGGTCTCCATGTTCTCTGACGAGCTCATGGAGGCAATACTAGAAGGCAACTCCACCGAGGCCATGATCCGGGATGCCGTCCGTAAGGGCACCTTAAGTCTCGCGCTCACGCCGGTGTTCCTGGGCTCGGCCTATAAGAACAAGGGGGTTCAGCCCCTGCTCGACGCGGTCAACGATTATCTGCCCAACCCGCTCGATGTGGAAAACACGGCCATTGATCTTACCGACAACAATGCCGAGGTCAGGGTGAGCAACAATCCCGACGACCCGGTGGTCTGCCTCGCCTTTAAACTGGAGGACGGCCGCTATGGCCAGCTTACCTATATCCGGATGTATCAGGGCATTCTCAGGAAGGGTGAAACCATTGTTAACAGCCGGACCGGGAAGAAGGTAAAGGTCGGCCGTCTTGCCCATATGCATGCCGATGAAATGGAAGATATTGAAGTCGCCAGGGCCGGGGACATCGCAGCCCTCTTCGGCATCGATTGCGCCTCGGGCGATACCTTCTCGGGCAGCGAGATCTCCTATAGCATGACCGCCATGTATGTCCCGGAGCCGGTCATTTCGCTTGCGGTCCTGCCCAAGGACAACAAGGCCCAGGTGAATATGGCCAAGGCCTTAAACCGTTTCACCAAGGAGGACCCGACCTTCAAGACCTATGTTGATCCCCAGACCAGCGAGACGATCATCTCCGGCATGGGCGAACTTCACCTTGAGATTTATATCGAGCGGATGCGGCGGGAATACCAGGTAGAGGTGGATGCCGGCCAGCCCCAGGTGGCGTATCGGGAAACCATCACCAAACGGGCGGATTTCAATTACACCCACAAGAAACAGACCGGCGGCGCCGGCCAGTATGGCCGGGTGGGCGGCTATATCGAACCCTATGCGGAAGGGGAGTACGAATTCGTAAACAAGGTCTCGGGCGGTTCCATACCCACGGAATATATTTCTTCGGTTGATAAGGGCTTTCAGGCCTGCCTGAAGAAGGGGGAGCTGGCTGGCTTCCCCATCACGGGTGTACGGTTGCTGATAAACGACGGCGCCTCCCATTCGGTGGACTCCTCGGACAACGCCTTCCAGAATGCCGGCATCGGCGCCTTTCGGGAGGGGTATCACAAGGCAGGGCCAATATTGCTCGAACCCATCATGAAGGTCGTGGTCGAGGGGCCGACCGAATTTCAGGGCGGGATCATGGGAAGCCTCAATCAACGCCGCGGCATGATCGTCGGCTCCTTTGAGGAGGGGAACTTCACCTCCATCGAGGCCGAGGTCCCGCTTTCCGAGATGTTCGGCTATTCCACGGCCCTGCGATCCGCGACCCAGGGCAAGGCCGAGTTCAGCATGGAGTTTGCCGCCTACCGGCAGGTGCCCAAGAGCGTAGCCGAGGCGGTGATCAAGGAGGCCAATGAAAAGAGAAAAAAATCGGCGGCATGAAAACCTCCATTCGGAAAATAACATTATCTATTTGCGT
>CAZDYX010000032.1:0-5546 GCA_964509775.1 uncultured Desulfobulbia bacterium
AATTTTCCACCTTCCTTCGACATTCGACATTCCCTGTTCGACATTCGACATTCAATAAATATTGTTGGCTTTTCACTTTTTTGTATTGCACCCCAAAAGGCAACAAACCGGGTTTATTATGCAACGATATGATATCAAACACTAAAATTAATGTCGAATATCGAACAGGGAACCGCAGAATTTTGAAGTGAATACTTCAACATTCGATATTCCCTGTTCGATATTCTGCGGTTCAAGAGGCCCTCTGCCGCCGTTCCCGGGTACGGAAGAAGCGGACAAGATCCCGGACATAGTCACTGCCTGCCAGGAGCGGGATATGGTCCACCTTCATGGAGACCAGAAGCCCGGCGAGCTGGTTCGCGCGCTCCCGGCCGAGCCGGGCATACTCTTCCCGGACCCGGGCGCTTCCGGTATCCACCAGGAGCGCCGCCCCGGTTTCCGCGTCCTCAAGCCCAATCAGGCCCACATCCGGCAGCTCGAGCTCGCAAGGGTCTGAGACCGAGACCGCGACGAGATCGTGTCTCCGCGCCACCACCCGCATAGACCGGGAAAAATCCGGGGCGAGAAAATCGGAGATCAGAAAGAGCACACTCCGTTTTCGCAGCATCCGGCCCACATAGTCAAGGGCGACAACGATGTCCGTCCCCCGGCGGCCGGGGACAAAGGAAAGGAGTTCCCGGATCAGCCGAAGCACGTGGGTCACCCCTTTTTTGGGCGGGATAAAGAGCTCGATCCCATCGGTAAAGACCACGAGCCCCACCTTATCATTGTTCTTGATGGCGGAAAAGGCGAGCAGGGCGCACAATTCCGCCGCCACCTCACCCTTGGTCTGGTCCCGGCTCCCGAAACCGCCGGAGGCGGAAAGATCCACCACAAAAAGCACGGTAAGCTCCCGCTCCTCCACATACCGCTTCACATGGGGGATGCCGGTACGGGCCGTGACGTTCCAGTCGATGGTGCGCACATCGTCACCGGGCTGGTACTCGCGCACCTCGTCAAACTCCATGCCCCGGCCCTTGAACACACTCTCGTATTCGCCGGCGAGGATGTCGTTAACCGCCTTGGCGGTATAGATATGGATATAGCGGATCTTCTTGGCCAGGTCCCGGGAGATCATTGATCATGGCACCTCCACCGTGTCCATGATCTGCCGGATCAGGTCCTCGGCGGTCCTTTCCTCGGCCTCGGCCTCATAGGTCACCATGACCCGGTGCCGGAGCACATCCATGGCAATGCCCTTCACGTCCTGCGGGGTCACGTAGCCGCGTCCGGCAAGCAGGGCGCAGGCCCTGGCCGCCATGGCAAGATAGATGGTGGCCCGGGGCGAGGCCCCGTAGCGGATAAGACTGTTGATATTGAGCCCGGACCCGGCAGGGTTCCGGGTCGCGGCCACCAGATCGACGATATATTCCTCGATCTTCTCATCCATGTACACCGCATCCGCAAGTCGCCGCAACCGCAGGATATCGGCCGGACTGACGATTGGCTGCACTGTTTGGTCCGGTGTTGACCTGGCCATGCGCCGCAGGATCTCACGTTCCTCGGCCTTGCTCGGATAGGTGACCGTAAGCTTCAGCATGAACCGGTCCACCTGGGCCTCGGGCAAGGGATAGGTGCCCTCCTGCTCGATGGGGTTCTGGGTGGCGAGGACCATGAACGGCTCATCAAGGCCGAAGCTCGTCTCGCCGATGGTCACCTGCCGCTCCTGCATGGCCTCAAGCAGGGCACTCTGCACCTTGGCCGGGGCCCGGTTGATCTCATCGGCCAGGATGATATTGGCGAATATCGGCCCCTTTTTGGTGGTGAACTCGTGGGTCCGGGGATTATAGATCAGGGTGCCGACAAGGTCGCCGGGCAGGAGATCCGGGGTAAACTGGATGCGCCGGAAAGAGGCCTGGATGATCCGGGCCAAGGTGGTGACGGTGAGGGTCTTGGCGAGCCCCGGCACCCCCTCGATGAGCACATGGTTATTGCATAACAAGGCCACGAGAAGCCGGTCCACCAGGGTCTCCTGACCTACGATCACCTTTCCGATCTCGCGCCGGATCCGGTCAAGCAGGTCACCTTCCTGCCGGATTCGTTCCGCCGTCTGCTGGATATCCGTTGTCATCTGTCACGTTCCTACTTCTGATTCGCTCTCCATCGGCAGCCACACGCCTTTGAAGAGGTTCATCTCCTGCATACGTCAAGTGCCTATGACGGAAAGCATCCGCTCGATAAAACGCTCACCGACCTCTGACTTTGAGCCAAAAAGATGGAGTGTCATAGCACCGTATGCCTGAGGGCCTGTTCGGCTTGGACCTGTCCTTAGAATTTGCCCTCGAGGGTGGCGATCAAATTTCTTCCAGGCTCGTTCTGCCCTGACCCGAGCACGCGGTATTCTTCGTCAAAGACGTTTTCCAAGGCCACCACAGCCTGGATGTACTTCCAGACCTTCACGCCGCCGCGTACCGTGACTACGGTGTAGCTCGGGTTCCCGCCCGGCGGAATCCTGTTGTCCATACGGTCAGTGAGGGACAGTTCGTCCTGTTTTGCCGCAAAGGTTGCCAAGCCTTCCGTCCAGTACCGGTCGAACGGATCGTCGTACCTGAGACCAACGATCGTAGTCAGCGGCTGGAGTTTGCTGACGTAGTCCTCCCTGTACACGAGATTCCCGGAACTGTCCAGCTGCGGCTGATCAATTCTCCCTTTCATCCAGGTGAGCATGCCGTAGCACTGCACTGCAGGAATTACTCTGGTGTTCAGGTACACCTCGTAGCCGTAGATGTATCCGTCTCCCGCGTTCGCCTTTTTGAATTCGGGATCATTATTCTCACCAACCGTCTCTCCGGTAGGATACCTGACGATCAGGTCCGACATATCGGTATAGAAGTAGGCTATCTGGGCCGTAACGCGCCCCGACTCTCCTTTGATTCCCGTCTCGTAGGTGACGTACTTCTCTGGATCGATGTCGGTACTGGGAGTCTCGACGTAGCCGAAGGCGTTTTGGAAACTGGTCAGGTCCGAGAAATTCGGAGCCCGGAAACCCTGCCCCACGCCGGTATAAAGACTCCACTCCTGGGGAATGACAAAGTATTGCCCGCGAATGTTGCCCACGACGTTGTCCCAGCTCTTGGAGAGAGATATCTGGGAGCCTGTCACGGGGTCCTTCACCCTGTCCGCCTCGGCCCTGGCATAGGTATATCGACCACCAAGAAGCACGGAGGCCCTGTCTCCGAGAAAGACTTCGTCCTGCAGATAGAGGCCCGCCAGGTCATATTGGGCGTCATCGGCTACCGGCCCCTGGATCTCCTCAGACAGAAACGCCCCGGTTGCCGAGTAGTTGAGCTTGTACGAATCCACGTCGTCCCGGTAGTACTCAATGCCACCCGTCACGATACCCAGGAATCCGAGGCTCGAAGACACCTGTCCGCTCACCCCGGTAGTCCCGCAATCAAATCCCTGTAATTCCTCATTGCCGTTGCTCCGAATCCTGTCCTGGTCTTCCTTCTGCTGCTGAAAGGAGAGGCTTAGATCCACGGAGTCTACCAGCCCCCCCCTCGGCCGGTCATGGTACTGAACATAGGTCAGATTGCGATCCTGATCCGTGGCATACTTCTGGTCGGTTCCAACCGTCGTACCCTCCCAGCTTAGCCCGTAGATCGTATAGTGGGTTCTCCAGACGTCATCCTGGGACACGCGCTGATGGGCGACAACAATGCTGCGTCCTTCGGCCAGTCGGTATTCCGCCTTTACATCGCCGTCCACTTCGTCATAGCCCGTGTGCGGTTGAAGGCCGATACCCGCAGCCCGGACGTCTCCGAAATCCTTATAGGAGATACCCCCCAGGAAGCCCAGGCTTTCCGTCGGCCCCAGGTCCAACTGGGCCCGGCCTATGTTAGAGTTCTCCGCGCTGGAATAGCGATAGACCAGGTCGGTATCATACCAATCTTTCCCAAATCCCGGGCGCTTGGTGATCACGTTCATCGTCCCTCCGATGGCGTCGCTGCCATAGAGAACGGATGACGGCCCCTTGACCAGCTCCAGGCGCTGCACGACAAAGGGGTCCACGGTGCTCCAATACTGGTTCGGCCCATCCCGAAACACTGAGTTATTGAGCCGAATGCCGTCTATCAGCATGAGGGTCCGGTACCCCGTAAACCCCCTGATGTAAAGAGAACCTTGGCCATTCGCCGTCTTTTGCACCATGACTCCGGGGGTTTCCTTGAGCGCTTCCGGGATGGTGCGACTCTGCTTCTCTTCAATGATGGTACTCGATTCCAGGATCTCTACCGCATATGGAACCTCAATGGTGGGCCGTTCCGTGCGGGTGGCCGTCACTACGACAGGAGGAAGGATGAACACCGCCTCCCCTTCCCCACTCTCCTCAGCCTGTGTGCTACGGGATGAGAAACTCCAGAAACAGATCATAATAACGATGATAGCGGCTCGAATGTGGCTGTTCATGTGTCTGTCCTAGACCTCCTGATTCATGGTTAAAGCCGGAACTTCGGCGATTGTTTAAAGGTGGTATTACATTCATGTGTTTTGATCATTAGCGCTTCACGCTCGGAGGCCAATACCAAGGGCCTTACGGATTTGAACCGGGCACTTATGACCCCTTGATATACTTCTTCTTGTATAATACAGTTTTTTCTTCATCCTTAGCATCTTTTTTCCGATCTACCCCCGGGTTTATAATCAACGTTATGACACCGACAAAATCCTTGCAATTGGGTGCGGGAATATATGATTCTATGGGAGAGTTCGATTGAGATTCATGTGGGTATGTGGTATAGGCGCTGGGTATCTACAGAAAACAAGGAGTAACCATGCACATTGATGTTATGAAAGAACTGGAAAGGGTTATCCAGGCCGATCAACATGATCCCTTTTTGGTCCTGGGTTTTCACCTCATAAAACAGCACCCGCAGGCCGGCATTATTCGCACCTTTCAGCCGCACGCCGAATCGGTCCGTCTGATTCTGGGCGATCAGAAGCCCTATCTCTACAAGATGAGGGACGAGGGACTCTTTGAGATCATTATCCCCAATTGCTTTGAGATGCCGGATTATTTTTTTGAGGCCACATATAAAAACAAGACGGTCCATACCTTTCGGGATCCCTACCGATTTCTGCCGCAACTAAACGATTTTGACCGCCATCTCATCTCCCAAGGCACCCATTATGAGCTCTATAACGTGCTGGGGGCGCATTATCAAACGATAAATAATGTGGCAGGCACACTGTTTCGGGTATGGGTGCCGGCCGCACGGCGGGTGAGCGTGATCGGTAATTTCAATTATTGGGATGGACGGGTACACCAGATGCGTATCTTGGGTGAAACAGGTGTCTGGGAGCTATTTATCCCGGGTATTATGCCGGGTGAATTCTATAAATACGAGATTCTCACCGCCGAGATGAATATCCTGCAAAAGGCCGATCCCTTGCAGTTCTATGCCGAACCGCGTCCCAAAAGCGCCTCCATCGTCTGGAAACTGGAGGGCTATGAGTGGCATGACGCAGAGTGGCTGCAGCACTGGGCGGGGCAATGGTGTGAGGGTGGT
>CAZDYX010000032.1:5556-5874 GCA_964509775.1 uncultured Desulfobulbia bacterium
GTGACAATACCCCTCCCTACGATCAACCCATGTCGATTTATGAGGTGCATCTGGGCTCGTGGCGTCGCGACCCGGGCGATCCTCGCCGTTTTCTCTCCTATGAGGAACTGGCCGAGAGCCTGGTCCCTTATGTAAAGAAGATGGGGTTTACCCATATTGAACTCCTGCCCGTTCTTGAGCATCCCCTTGACGAGTCATGGGGGTACCAGATAACCGGCTATTTTGCAGTCACCAGCCGGTACGGAACCCCGGAGGAATTCATGTATTTTGTGGATACTTGCCACCGGAACGGGATCGGCGTCATCCTTGACTGGGTGC
>CAZDYX010000032.1:5884-17263 GCA_964509775.1 uncultured Desulfobulbia bacterium
CCATAGTCTTGCCCATTTTAACGGTGAAGCCCTGTATGAACACGAGGATCCCCGGAAGGGAACCCACCCGGAATGGGGGACCAATATCTTTAATTATGGTCGCCGGGAAGTAAGCAACTTTTTGATCGCAAATACCCTGTTCTGGTTTGACAAATACCATATTGACGGGTTGAGGGTGGATGCGGTGGCCTCCATGCTCTATCTCGATTATGCCCGGAAGGATGGGGAGTGGGTGCCCAATTGTTATGGGGGCAAAGAAAACCTGGAGGCCATTGAGTTTTTAAAACATTTAAACAATGTGGTCTATGGGCGTCATCCCCATGTCCTCATGATCGCCGAGGAATCCACGAGCTTCTATGGGGTTTCCAAAGCCACAAATCTGGGTGGCCTGGGTTTTGGCTTTAAGTGGAATCTGGGCTGGATGCATGACACCCTAAATTTTATGAGCAAGGACCCCCTGTTCAGGAAATATCATCACAATGCCCTCACCTTCTCTCTGCTTTATGCCTTTGCCGAAAATTTCATCCTGGTCCTTTCCCATGATGAGGTGGTGCATGGTAAGAGTTCGCTGCTCAGTAAGATGCCGGGCGACAAGTGGCAGCAGTTTGCCAACCTGCGTCTGCTCTATGTTTTTATGTGGGCCCATCCCGGGAAACAGCTTCTTATGATGGGGGGCGAATTCGGCCAGTGGGATGAATGGTACTGTAAAAAGGGCCTTGACTGGCATCTTGTTGAGGCAGACCCCCTGCACCGGGAACTCCAGGCCATGGTAATGGAACTCAATCATTTCTATCTTGCCCAGCCGGCCTTGTGGGAGCTTGATTTTACCTATGAGGGGTTTAGGTGGATGGATTTTAGGGATGTGGATAACAGCATTGTCGCCTTTGCTCGGTATGCAAAGAACCCTGATGACCATGTGGTGTGCCTTATGAACTTCACGCCCCAGGTGTTTCATGACTACCGGCTCGGCGTGCCGCGACTTGCTGCCTATGAGGAGGTCTTTAATTCGGACAGCAAACGGTTTGGCGGCTCGGATGTGGTGAATCAGGGGATAAAACAGGCTGTTGCCGAGCCCGTTGGAGAGACTGCCTTTCACATTAAGGTTTCTGTGCCGCCTCTTTCCGGTATTATTTTTAAACCGGTACGGGAATAACCGCTGTCGCCATGATTGATGCATTACGTCTCATCGCGGAACGAAAGATCACCGAGGCCATCAAAAATGGCGAGCTCGCCTGCGAGGGCTGGAAGGGTCGGCCTCTGGTCTTCGAGGATGAGAGCGGTGTGCCGCCTGATCTCAGGATGGCCTACAAAATCCTGAAAAACGCCGACTTTTTGCCGCCGGAGTTGGAGATTAAAAAAGAAATCGCCCAACTGGAGGATCTGATCGCCGCGACCGAGGATGAGCATGGCAAGCTCCGGCAGCTTAAGAAACTCAATTTGCTGGTCTTCAAACTAAATACCATGCGGTCGCGACCGATACAATTCGAGGAACAGGAGCGCTATTTTCCTAAAATTGTTGAGAAAATGTCAATTGCAAAGGGACGAAAGTAAGAGAAAAAATGACCATAGAATCGATTAAGCCCGAAGGGGAAAAAATACGGACCGCGGTTCGGTGGATATGCGACATGTTAGGGACCCATCCTGAAAAGTCACGTCAGCAGGTGATTCGAGAGGCTGAAATTCGCTTTGATCTCTCACCCTCGGAGTGTGATTTCCTGGACAGAAAGCTTGCCTCCACCAGTAATGAGGTTCAATAGAGGCGATGGTAACTACTCAGGTGAATAGTCTGTAGGTGTTTAGGTGGATAGGGGGGAATAACCATGCGAGATCACTCAAAGCTCAGAGCTGATCCTTGATTCGTTCTGAGCGCAGTCCTAACAGACTACAGTCTAAACAACCTGAGTAGTTACATTTTGGGTAACTTACCATTCGCCGCGGGCCGTTGCAATGTCTCTCGTCTTTTCATCTCCGCGGGCAGGACAAAATGACACCTAATCCTCCGGTCATACTCTCCATAGCTGGTTCCGATCCATCCGGCGGGGCGGGAATACAGGCGGACCTCAAGACCTTCGCAATTATCGGGGTGTATGGTTGTGCGGCCATCACCTGTCTCACGGCCCAAAACACGAAGGGCGTGGCCTCTTTTGTTCCGCTTACGCCCAATTTTTTCCGCGACCAGGTGGAGATGGTGCTCTCTGACCTGCCGGTGAGCCATATCAAGGTGGGCATGGTAGGGTCTAAAGAGATCGCTCAGGCCTTAGGTATAATTCTTGAGCGTTTTGCCGGGGAGATCATCTATGATCCGGTCCTAATGGCGAAGGGTGGTATCCTCCTTTTCAACGAGGATGCGCTGGATGCCATCTTAAACGAGGTGATCGCTAGGGCAACGATACTGATCCCCAATCTTGCGGAGCTCAAGGTGTTGTCCGGATCGAAACTGGAAGGTGACTCCCCGCTCGCTATGGCAGAGGAACTCCTTGATCGCTTACCCCGGTTGCGGGGTATCGTGGTAAAGGGCGGGCACATCGATGAAGGGGCCGATACCGTGACGGATTATCTTCTGTTGCGTGATGATGCGGGAAAAAAAGGAGGGGTCTTTGAGGTCGGGCATCCTCGCATCAATACAAAAAACACCCATGGTACGGGCTGTACCTTTGCCTCTGCCTTTGCGGCCTTTCATGCCCTGACCGGCGACGATATCGCCGCATTCCGGCAGGCGTCGGAATTTGTCCACACCCTTCTTCTTGAGAGTCAAGGATCTACGATCGGCCATGGCTGCGGACCCCTTCTTCATCATCGTTGGGGAAGGCAGGCGGCGGCGGGGATAGCGAGGAATCCATCGAGCAGCACCGATTAATCCTCACGCGGCCTCGCTTTGTTGGCCGTTAAAACAATGGCATCCAGTTTTTCCGATATCTCCGGATCGATCTTTTCTAGCGGAACTAAACCGGCAAGCAAATGATAATCTGATTTTCGCAATGCCAGCGGCAGGGCAAGTTTCTTGAAGTATTTTTTGAAAAGAGGATCCAAAAATTCATCCGAGGCCTTGATGTCGTTTGACCAGGGAACACCTTTGCCGAGCGTCTCCAAGGCCTCGGACACCTCTTTGATCGCCTCCCGCATCTTTTCAAGACGTCGATTCCTTTCAACCGAACCGAACAGATCGTCCGGCAAATCATACCGGGCATAGGCCAGCAAGACCTCTTCCATGCAAAAATAATTTTCAATCTCCCGGCGCTGCCACATAAGTTCGGTCAACCCTTCCTCTGTTTTCAGTTGTTTATCCAGGCGGTCAAAGATCGCAATCCCAACCAAATCGGATTTCGCTTCCCGCAGGCCAAAGAAATGATCTCTGGCCCTTTGCGGCAGGTTGGTTTCCACATAGCGCACGAACGGCATATCGAGATAGTTTAGGGCTTCATGGTTGAGGCGCTTCGCGAACGATTTCAAAATATCCAGGTCGGTGGCGTTTTCGAGATACAGCACCCAACCTGTCTGTTCCGCCTGATAGTATTGATCAAAGCCGATATCCCGCAAGGATTTGAGTACCTGAGAGCCGCGATCATCAATCCTATGGGGTTTGCCGACAAAGGCGATCACGGTGTCGCGTTCGGCCGCCTCATTGAGAACAATCTCCGAATGACTGGCGCTGACGATTTGCGAATTCTGCTGTTTCGCCGTGTTAACCAGCAGGTTGTAGGTCTGTCTTTGCCGCAAAATTTCCAAATGGGCGTCCGGTTCATCAAGAAGCAAAACGGTAGCAGGATTTGCGTACAGGTGGGCCAGCAACAAAATGGTTTGCTGAAGACCCCGACCGGAAGAGGAAAGATCGAGCGTGTTGTTTTGCTCATCCTTGTAGGCCATGGTTATTTCACTACGCTCAGCAATATATTTAGGTTCAAGCAACTGCACCCCGAAAAGGGCGCGGACATGGACGGCCATCTCATGCCAGTAAGCGTTGATATCCTTTTGCTTATAAATCTGAAAACACAGATTACGCAGAACCTGGGCGGTCTGACCTTGGCCGATAAGAACACCGATTTCTCCGGCTTCCTTGACAAACTCCCGATCCGCCAGCCCTGACATAGGTGGCAAAAAGGCCACCTTCACCGTACCGGCCTCTTCCGGAATGGGCATGCGGGCTTTATCGTCGCCCAAGCGTAACGGCCGGCAATAAAATGATTCTTCGTTAGCGTAATCGAATTCCAGGCCGCAGGACCAAGCCTTATCCGCAGTAATGCCATCAACAATGATTTCAACCCGGACATTCTGCGTTTTCGTAAAGCTTTTTTCACCCCCCTTAATCCGTTCAACATCCCGAACATGCAGATTGCGCCATAACAGGTTGGCATTGGGCACAGGAATCGACACCAGATCCCGCCGGTTGATAGTGACTCCCGGTCTTTTTTCCGGCGATGATTTGCCTTTTCTTTTCTCATTCCACCGCCTGATGCCGATATCCCATAACGCCAAGGCCTGGAGGGCAGTTGTTTTCCCTGAATTGTTCGGGCCAATCAGGACAACGGATTTCCCAAGCTCCACATCAACAAGAGCAAAACGCTTAAAGTTTCTGATTTGTATCCGGGTCAGCATTTTTTTGTATTCCTGTTTGAATCATGAATTGGAGAACCTCCTTGTCACCCAGGGGTACCGCTCGTTCGGATCTTGCCCTGAGATTCGGGAGGAAGCGATTCAGGCATGATTTTCATCTTTACTCGCATTTGCAATCAAGATGACATTAATTGCGCTTGTTTTGTAGGGGCGGGTTTATAACCCGCCCAATACGGCCTCGTTCGATTCAATAACCGCCCTATCATGATTGACGGCTGCAAGGGCGGGTTTGAAACCCGCCCCTACACGCGCCATCTTGAATGCTCATTGAAATTAGAAAGCGACTGCCGGATGAAATTTTGTGCGTCCCGCTGGTGTGCGGTTGCTAAGGTTTGATATACGCATTAATCCCGATAGTGATCGGTTTGCCGTCCACTTCGGCGGTGGTAACGATATTCCCACGCGTGCTGGCAACCACCAGGGTTTTGCCGGATGACGATGGCGTTGGTTTTTCCAGATCAATTTCAATACAGAGTTTGTTGTTTTTGATTTCAACTTTCATTGCCACAAGTAATTCTCCTATTCCTTATACGTTGTTGATTGACTGCCGGAGCAGGTTGTTGCTTTGCAGCCAGCGTCCGAGGCTACACCTGATACACCTTCAAGACCTCATCGCCATAGTGATTGATGACCTTAACGGCTATCTTGCCCGTTTCCGGCGGATCAAAGGGGCGGCTGATGGTGCTGTAGAGACTGCTCCAGGCTGCTTCGTCGATCTCGGTCCGCAAGGCGCGTTTCAGTTTGTCGTAGGGTTCGCCTGCGCCGGAGAAATAGGCGTGGCGGACAAAGAAGCTCTCGCCGTTATATTCGGTGTCGATGAACCAGCAGGCGATGTCGTCAGTGGAGCTGCTCCTGATCTGGCCGGTAGTCGGATCGTAGACATCCACGCCAAGGAGAGTGATTTGTGAATAGTGGCTGGTGGTTAGTGAAAAGGGGAAGTCTGATGGCTTCAACGCCTGGATTGCAGCGAGCGCTTTAGTCCGCCTAGCATTCTGCTGATCTGCCCCGCTTCGTCCAAAAGTTTTTGCATCTCCGCTGCTGGCAGCAGTTGCAAACGATCGGCCAGAATCAGCAACGTTTCCACTTCCGCCAGTGAGCCGCTCGACACGCTCAGGAACTGGAGAAATTCCCCTGTTCCCGTCCTCGCCGCTCCCTCCGCGATGTTCGCCGGTACCGATACCGCCGCCCTCCGCATCTGGCTCGTCAGCCCGAACTTCTCTTCCGGTGGAAAGTTTCTTGAGACGTGATAGATTTTCTCCACCCACTCGATTGATTTCTTCCAGACTTCCAAGTCCCGATAACTCTTTAACACTGTCATAGTGTGCAACCATCCTCCCATCACGAGTCACTAGCCACAAACCACTAACCACTTCCACATCCGGCTCGCCAAAGACCATGAACAGGTTGCCGGCACCGGTTTTTTTAAGCAGCTCGTCGCCCATGGCCAAATCAGGGTTCATGCGGGCGGGGAGCACCGTGAGCATGCCATAGCGCCTGGCCTCTTCCGAGACATGCGGGTCAAAGGCAAAACCGCAGACAATGAGCAAATCAAAGCCCACGCCCTGCACCGCCTCCTTGGCCGCCTCCTTCACCTGCTGGGGGCCGACGGTGCCTTGCTCCGGGCCAATTGATATCGCCACCCTTCTGACCTTGCCATCGGCCTCGGTATAAACGCCTGCGGCATGCAGCCACTCGCCGGCAAAGGGCTCCAGGGTGTCGAACTTGAGGCGTTCGCCTTTCTTGGTGTTCTGGACCCCCGCTTTCTTTAGATTATCGAGAATCATTAATTCAAAGGAACTGTGGATAGTGGTTTGTGATTTGTGGCTGGTATTTTTGGATTTACTAGTCACTAGCCACTCTTCACCATCCACTGTCCTCAGCATCCGATGCGGAGACAGGCTTTCCACGGTAAACAGGCCGCTGACCCGGACGGTCTTCTTGTCTTCGTAAGGCTGATCAAAGAGGATTTCGGTCTCGGCGTGCCGGGCAATGGCCGCGTCGATCTCCTGCCGGGTCATGCCTTCCTTGATGTCCGAGTTGTTGGCGATGGATTTAAGCGTCACGTGCGGCACGCGTTTGTAGACAAAGCCCTTGCGTATGTCGTTTCCGGTTTCATAGGACGGCGGAAATTTGCCGGTGATCTCAGCTTCCTTCTTGATGCCCTCGGCTGAGTCGGCAAGCAGATAGTACGGGAATTTCGCGGCCATCAGCCGGGTGCGGGCGAGCGCCAGGGCCACGCGACTGGTGTCGCAGGTGATCCACCGCCGGCCCCACTGCTCGGCCACATAGGCGGTGGTGCCGCTCCCGCAGGTGGGATCGAGGGCCAGGTCGCCGGGGTCGGTGGTCATGAGGAGGCAGCGTTGGATTGTGACGTTGTCAGTTTTAACGCCATACGCTTGTTCATCTGCGAATCCACTGCCCCCTGTGTCTGACCACGTATTTGTCAATGGAGAAATCCCGAGTTCATCAAGGTAGAGCTTTGAACATGGCGTGTTGCCAACAACAATAGCGCGACCACAAGCAAACAGCTTTTCAGTGTCATCCGCACCAATACTCCAATGGCGCCCTTTTGTTGGTGGAAAAAATCGACCATTGACGATGATGGGTCGATCATTTTTGTTAGCGCCGGGGGATGTAAGTGGGCCTTGACGAAACACTCGAACGTCTCGCGGAAGAATCCCATTGGCAAGTTCTTCTTTTGTCATTCGGCGAATCGTTCCATCAGAGAGTTCAAGCAGTATGTATTGCTTCGCCCCTTCGTCTCCTGGGCGCTTCATGATGTATAGCCGCCGATACTTCACCTGCTTCTTGTCTTTGGCATAAGCAATCACATAGTCACAACTGGATTGCATTAAGTTGGTCGTTTGTTGCCCTGTTTTCCGAAACGAAATCACACTCCAAAAATTTTCGCTGCCGAAAACCTCATCTAAAGAACATCGCACGAGATGAAGATTCTCGTCACTAATCTGCACAAAGACACTGCCGGTCTCGGTAAGCAACTCCCTCGCCACCACCAGCCGGTCACGCAGATAAGTCAAATACGAATGGATACCCAACTTCCAGGTATCGCGGAAGGCGCGCACCTGTTCGGGCTGACGGGTGACGTCCTCGGCCTTGCCATCTTCAACCGTTCGCTTTCTCGTGCTCACCTGCCAGTTGGAGCCGAACTTGATGCCGTAGGGCGGATCAAGGTAGATGGTCTGGACCTTGCCCTTGAGACCCTCCTTTTCGGCGAGTGAGGTCATGACCAGGAGCGAATCGCCCAGGATCATGCGGTTTGACCAATTCTGCTCGTGCCGGTAAAACTCGACCTTCTGGTCAAATTCAGCGGGGCCGCCGTTGAAATCGGCAAAAAGGCCGAGCTGTTTTCCTCCTGGTTTTTCGAGGCGCGGCAGGGCGTCGATGATCGCCTGCGGGTGGATCTTTTCCTGGATGTAGATCGGCACCACCGGCACGGCGAGGTTGGCGCGGTCCTGTTCGTCCTTGCCCTGCCAGACCAGTTGCGGATCTAGGGACGGGTCGCGGGGATAGAGCATTGTCTTCGGGGTATTCTCGTCATCGGCCACAAAATCGCGCAGTTCCTCGGTCGGGATGTTGACTCGCTTGTCCTTGTGGCGGATTGAATCGACGGATGTCCCTACCGCACTTCCCTTGCCGCTTGCCCTTTTTGTCATATTGAAACTCCTTCAAAGACGTAGATCGTCAAGGCGTCGTCAAACGTGGTGCCTGCCTTGAAACTATGGCCTCCCGACCCGATTGCACAATTAATTGCGGGAATTGCTTTTAGCATTCTTAAAATAAGCAATTCCATAACGATGGTATTCCTCGATATATCGTTAAAATATGCTTTCCCTGTCAGGAATTGCTTTTCTATTCGCCTTGTTTCGATGTGTTATCAGAAGCAATCCGCGTTGGATGCCAAAGCGCTCCCTTCGTCCGGCCCTCCTTATAAACCACGCCTTCAGCCATGAGCTGGCGGAGGAGGCTCTGAACCTGGTTTCGCGAGCAAGTCGGCAATACTTGCATTAGCTCGTATAATCGACTCCCTTCCCTGGCATTTCCTCGGATGTGCTTCAAAAGCAACTCCTTATTCGTTTCTCTGTCGAGTCCTAGCTTCCACGTGTAAACTCCTTTTTTTCTCGCCATAGCGTAGAAACGTCGTGCAAGAATAAACCGGCGTCCTCGGCCACGGCCGAATGCCTCAATGACCCCAAGATTACGAAGCGCCTGAAGTCTCGCATCATATTTTGGAGGAATCGGTTTTTCCTGGTGGATAAGGTCGAGAATCAGAAAATCCTGTGTAGTGAAGATCTTCAGCTTTTCTCGGCCGATTTTCTCAAGAAAACGAAGGAATCCGGGATGTTGTACCTGGCCGTTCAAGGCAAGGACAACATTATAACGGTCGGTGCCAAGGAAGTCAGGAGCTGGTTTGCTTGTCTGGATGCTCTCTTCGAAAATCAGGTTCATGCCCTGGCCGGAACGCTCCACCAAGCCACATTTCGCGAAAATGTCAGCAATACGGCGATTACGCGGAGATTGCCGATCAAGTATGTTTTCGAGGGTGATGCCTACAGGAAATCCGCCAGGGCTTTCGATGACCAGACGACGCGAGTATTGGCGAATAAAGACACTGCCACCCAATTGATAATCCCGGTGGCTGACCGCGTTCAGAATTGTTTCACGAACTGACCGTTCGGCAAAGGTTGGGATATCCAGGACGAAAAGTCCTTCCTGAAAATGCTGGAGGTCGTTCCTGAGGTTTATAGTCTCCCAAAGATTATCGTAGAAGCTAAAAAAACCCTGTCGATACTCTTTTCTTTGCTGTGCAGGACCTGAGGCCTCGGAAGAGCGATATTCGAAAACGACCTCGGCCTGGCCAAGATGCCGCCCAAGGACTTCCCGGGTTCCAAAAAGGACCAGCGCTGCATAGGTGATTTTTCCTTCCACGATCGCTTCGGCATCGGCAAGGAGTTGCGCATCTGAAAGATTCGCCAATGGGGTGTTTCCGGATTTGATTATCCATCTCTGGCGGAAATTCTCGATCGCCTCCGGCATGAGATCGGAGAACCTGGCCTTGTGGCACAGGTCCGCCGAGAAGTCATAGCCGCTTTCTGCGAATATAGCTCGAAGGTCTTCCTCGGACATCGCCGCAAGGCTATCGTTTTTCCGAGCCCAATAGATGCCTTTGGCCTTGATCGGCGTTCCAACCGGCCTGGCCGGCACATGAAAGACAAGCACTCGTCCTTTTGGATGGGAGATTTCACTGAAATCAATGCGGAGCGGAAGCTGCTCGCACAGTCCCCGCCGAGTACGCTCCGGTTGAGAGAAGGCCTGGGACCCAACAATCATCCTGGGGCGTTTGTCCGTGACCCCGAAAACGACGTGGCCGCCTCCTTCGTTGGCGATGGCGCAGCAATACTTGACGAGATTGTCAAACTCGAAATTATTCCTGGCCTCCTTAAATTCAAGGGCTTCGCCTTCCTTGTCCGCAATAAGGGCTTCGAGCTGTTCAATGGTCATCATCTGGCGAGAAACTCCCGAATCGTGTTCTCCGCATTCCACGGATCGACAATCTCAACAAACGCCCAGCGGCCGAACCCGCCGTGGTTGTTGACCGCCGGCACCCAAAGGGTGCGGGCCGTGGCGACCTTGGCCGCCTTGTCTTTTTTCTTCTCGCCGGTAACCTCGATGAGAAGTTGCAGGGGATCAGCCGGGTCGCGTCCGTCGTCTACGACCGCGACAAAATCAGGGGTGTAGTTCTTTTCCTCGCCATTGATTGTGTAGGGAATGGTGAAGCTGAGGTTGTGGTTTTTGACATAGCGTCGCACCTCGGGCATCCCTTCGAGCGTCTCTGCCATTTTCTGCTCCCAGGAATCAGTGTCGGCAACTACATGGGAGATGTGGCACTTTTCGGGATTAGTGGGATAGACAGCCCTGGTGGTGTCGAAGTCCACATGCCGAGTGAAGCCAAGCGTGTCATAGGGGCGGAGAATCGGCTTGATTGCCGCAGTGCCGTCGGTCGAGGCCACAATGGCCTTGTAGATGCGGTCGGTAGCATCATGGGCGAACTCGATGAGCAGGAGCAGTTGCGGGAAGGTGTGGTCTTTAAGCGTCACGCACTCGGCAAGCCACTGTCTGGCGATAGCGAGAATCTGGGGGAAAAGCCAGGGCTTGTCGTTTCCGTCGTCATCCCTAAAGTATTTTTCGAGCGTAAGCTTGGCGAGCAGGAAGACGACCTCGTTTAGCCGCCGGCGCTTGAGATCGTCCAGGGTGTGGATGCTCGATTCGCCGACAATCGGATCAAGCTGCACCTTGGTCGGGATATCGGCGGTCGATAGGGCGAACCTCGATTCTTCATTAAAAGTAAAAGCGAGCCGTTCGCCGGACATATCGTACCGGTAGCCGAGCAGACGGGGAAAGGCGATCTCGCAGGCATTGCGGCTCTCAAGAGCCCGGACCCTGGTCGGCATGGGGCCAGGTTTGGGGTCCGTGGCCGAACCACTGCACGGGATAAAGGAGAAAGGCACGCCATAGACCTCGGCATATTCCGCCTTGAACTCCTCGATTTCGTGGGCGACGACTTTCTTGAACTCGGCGCTCATGGATTCGCCGGACTCAAGCTGCTCGCTGTCAACGAGAATGGTGCCGGGCCGCTTAAGCCAGCAGCCCTGGCCATCATCGTTGCGGAAAATCGGCAGTTGCCCGGCCTGGACCACGATTATTTCGCCTATCTGCTTTTCCCAGCCCGAGATATAGTCGAAGACGAGT
>CAZDYX010000033.1:0-5510 GCA_964509775.1 uncultured Desulfobulbia bacterium
AAAAAGAAGAAATATGAGGACGAAGGTGAGATTTCCGGCCGTTTCAGTCACCTTAATCTCTTCCTGGGCCGCGCCGTTGAACAGCCTGGTCAAACGTTCATCGGCGTTTGCGACCGTGAGCCCCTTTACCACGACGACCCGGAAAACGGCCGCCACAATCCAGGCAACAAGGAGAAGTACGCCGGCGCCGATGATGTTCGGGATAAAGGAGGAGATCGGCGAAAGCAGGTTGCTTATCGATCCGGTAATGATCTTTAGGTTCAAGGCCTCAAAAAAGGCGATGAGCACCATGAGGAGGAGGAGATAAAAGGTCCCCTTGCCGAACCCGATTGCCACGGCCTCATCCTGGCCGGAATCCTCTTGTCTCCCGGTCATCTTGTTCCAACGGGAGCCAAGATTGAGACGCCTGACCAGGGTGGTGACCGCAACCGATACCGCCTTTGCGATAATAATGCCCACCACCAGAACGATCAGGGCGCCGAACGCCTTGGGCAAATAATCCCCCAACTGTTGAAACATCTCCTGCACCAGGATCTGTACATTTGTCATCGTATTCCTCCTTGTTTTTGTCTAACAAAATCCTAAGGAAAATTCTTATGCTATGTCAAATACAAAATGGACGTGAAGGGGAAATACCGCCCACGTTATCAGAACCACCTGGGCCTTCCAACTGCAACTTATGCATTCAAACGGATTTTGTAACTACTCAGGTGGATAGTCTGTAGGTGTTTAGGTGGATAGGGGGGAGGGTCCTTGATTTGTTCTTTGCGCAGTCCTAACAGACTACAACCTAACCAACCTAACTAACCTGAGTAGTTACCGGATTTTTTTGTTATCACCCCGGGATTGTAAACGTAACAACGTTGGGTTAGATTGTTTGAATTGATCAATTAACTCACTGAGGGGAAAGGATCCTTGATATGAGTAGTTTGGGTATAAGCCCTGAGCCCATGAAAAAGGAACAGGCGGATGCGGTGCGAAATTCTGCGGCAGTAAAAAAACTCAAGCTGATTTTGTTTGTCAGCATGGTTGCCGCGATCATAACAATCGACTACACCTTTGACCTTAAAGAGAAGATAACCTTCGATGCCATCTATGCCCAGCTTGATATCCTCAAATACTGGGCGCATCAATCCTATGGCCCCCTGTTATTCATCGCCGTAAGCGCCTCGTTCATTCTTTTGCATTTACCGGAGATTGTTGTGATTATTGCCGGAGGGATTATCTATAATTTCTGGGAAGCCCTCCTGTACACCTGGATCGGCTGTAGCCTAGGCGTTATCAGTGCCTTTCTGATTTCTCGGTTCTTTTTGCGGGAGCACTTTCGTCCCTTCCTCAGAAAATCGTTCCTCCGGAAATTCGAACAACGACTTAAGTATGACGGGTTTACCATCATGTTAATCCTGAGGCTAATCCTTTTCTTGTTTCCTCCCTTGAATTGGGCCCTGGGTGCAAGCGCCCTAACCTTGCGGAATTATATAGCCGGCAGCGTTATCGGGATACTTCCATGGTTGGTGGGTATTCTTTGGGCAACTTCGGAACTGCAACAGGTACGTTCCCTGGCAGACGTGCTTTCATTTGAAACGTTTGGTGTCTTAGGCACCTTTGGGTTAGGACTACTGGTGATTTTTTGGATAAGAAGACGATTTTTCTGAAGTTATGTTGAGTCTCCGGAATATCAGCCTCTCTTTTGGCGGACCGTTGCTGTTTGACAACGTTAATCTCCGGATCGAACCAGGTGATCGACTCTGCCTGCTGGGACGAAACGGCAGCGGGAAATCGACCCTGTTAAAGATCATCGACGGGGAGATTGCACCTGACCAGGGAGAAATCGTTCGCAAACAGGGTTTGCGGGTGGCCCTGGTCTCCCAAGAGGTTTCCCGGGAACCGACCGGGACGGTCTTTGATGTCGTGGCCGCCGGTATGGGCGATGTTGTCGGATTGCTGGCCGAGTATCATTTTGTGGGACGCCGACTTGCAACCGAAGGGGGAGAAAAGTGGCTGGCGCGGCATTCGGCCCTGCAAAAGGCCCTGGATGATGCGGGCGGATGGCATTTGCACCAGGAGGTGCAACGTATATTGTCGCGTCTGGCCCTCGATCGGGATGCGGAATTTTCCATGCTTTCCGGCGGCACCAAGCGCCGCGTGCTCCTGGCCCGCGCCCTGGTGTCGGCTCCCGATATCCTGCTCCTGGACGAGCCGACCAACCACCTGGACATCGACTCCATCGCCTGGCTGGAGGAATTTCTCTTAAAACACGTCAAGACCATGCTCTTCGTAACTCACGATCGGGCCCTTGCCAGTAGACTTGCCAACCGGATAGCGGAGGTGGATCGGGGCAGGATCTATGTTTTCCCCTGCGGTTACGACACGTTTATTGCCCGGCGGGAGGCCCTTCTTGAGGCGGAGATAACCCGGCGGGTTTTGTTCGACAAGAAGCTGGCCCAGGAGGAGGTGTGGATAAGACAGGGGGTCAAGGCGCGTCGTACCCGGAACGAGGGCCGGGTCCAGGCCCTGAAGCGGATGCGGGAGGAGCGGCAACAGCGGCGGGACCGGCCTGGGGCCATAAAGGTACAGGTGCAGGAGGCCGAGCGTTCCGGGTCCCTGGTGGTAAAGGCGGAAGGGGTCTTATTTGCCTACGACGGGCCTTCGATAATCAAAAATCTTTCCACCACCATCATGCGGGGGGACCGGGTAGGGATCATCGGTCCCAACGGTTCGGGAAAGACCACCCTGCTTAGGCTGCTGCTGGGAGAAATTTCGCCCCAACAAGGGAAAATCCGGTTCGGCAGCCGCCTTTCCGTCCTCTATTTCGACCAGTTCCGCGACCAGCTCGATCTTGCGAAGACCGTGCAGGAAAACGTGGGGGAGGGGAGCGAGATCCTGTCCGTGGGCGGCAAGAGCCGCCACATCATCGGTTATCTGCAGGACTTCCTCTTTTCCGCGGACCGGGCCCGGACCCCGGTGCACATCCTTTCCGGCGGGGAGCGAAACCGTCTTCTCCTGGCAAAACTTTTCCTCAAACCGTCCAATGTCCTGATCCTGGACGAGCCGACCAATGATCTGGATACCGAGACCCTGGAACTGCTGGAGGATCTGCTGCTCGAGTATTCCGGGACCCTCCTCCTGGTGAGCCACGACCGGGAGTTTTTGAATAACGTGGTTACCAGCATCCTGGCGGTCGGAGATGACGGAGAGGTCTCGGAATATGTGGGGGGCTACGACGACTGGTTAAGCCTATCTTCGGCAGCGGAGCCGGCTTCGATACCGGTTGCCCCGAAGCCGGCCGAGTCCCGGCCCCGTCGGCAGACCGAGCGACCCCGTAAATTAAGTTTCAAGGAAGAGCGGGAACTCGTTGGGCTGCCCGACCGGATCAGTACGTTGGAGGCGGAGCAGGAGAATCTGCACCGAACCCTGGCCGATCCCGATTTCTATCGGACCACGGGCAACGAGGTAACTACCCTGACAACGAGGCTTACGAATATCGAAAAGGAGCTGGAAGAGTTATACCGACGCTGGGAGGAGATCGAGGCCATTGGGAAATAAGGTCCTGGGATAGGGTGGACACGGTAGACAAAGTGGACTGGGTGATGGGATATATATGACGGAGCATGAGAAGCTGATTCCAAGGCACGGCGGATATCGGAAGCTGAAGAGTTTTCAGATCGCCCAACTGGTCTATGACGTAACGGTTCGTTTCTGCGACCGTTATATCGACCGCCGCAGTCGCACCCATGATCAAATGGTGCAGGCGGCACGTTCTGGCGTGCAGAATATCGCCGAGGGGAGTCAGGCCTCGGGCACTTCAAAGAAAACCGAACTTAAGCTTACGAATGTAGCGCGGGCCAGCCTGGAAGAACTACGTTTGGATTTCGAAGATTTTCTGCGGCAACGGGGGCTGCCAACATGGGATCGGTCGGACCCGCGGCGGGAGGCCCTGATCGCCCGGCGCCTCACCACAGTCGATGAGGTGGCGACCTGGGTGAACGAGGTTTATGCCCGGCCACAAGAAAAGGCTCTCGGTCGACAGGGACAGGGTGGCCCAAGTAAGTCGCCGGCCGAGTCCACCCTGTCCACCAGGTCCACTCCGTCCATCTCGTCCAACTACCCCGAGCTAGCGGCCAATGCCGCCTTGGTTTTAATCGCGGTGGCTTGTGGTCTGCTTGACCGTCAGATTGCTGCGCAGGCCGCTGCCTTCGAGCAAGAAGGCGGTTTTACCGAGCGCCTGCACCGTGTCCGCACAGCTTGGCGGGGCAAAAAGCCATGAGCCTTTTTAAGAGAACATCAAATTTCGAATATCGAAGAAGAAACCGCTTACAGCCTAACCAACCTGAGTAGTTATAAAAAATATTTAATCAGGAGACTGCTGCTTGCAACTACCATGACAAAAATTAGAAAAAAAGCGTTCGCCAATAGAATTGAAGAATACCTGTTTGATTCCGAATCGTTTAATGAGAGAAAGTTTGATACATCTTTATATACGGTAACTAAAGAATTAAGAACATGTACTACAGATAATGAAGAATCATTGGTATATTTTAAAGTAATCCATGGGTTATGTTTTAGTGAACATATAGAGCTTGTCATGATATTATTAGATCAAGCCTATAAAGAATTACATGATTTTACTGATATAAAAAAATATTCTTCCGCCATTGCAGAAGCAATGCAAACTTTTGCAGAGCCAATTCCAGATGGTGATTATTCTTGTTTCCCGTATCCATACTTTTTATTGCATGGTCTAACTAAAGTTACACTTGCTGAAACTGTTGCCAAGCTCGAAAAAAACGGCAGGATTATACACGAAACATTAGCTAAAAGAGATGAATTCATAAGAACATATGGCGGTCCAATCCTTCTTGGATACGGAATTAAGATGTTAATGGAAGAGGGTACCACGGAAGATTTTTTTGGAATTTGCTGTTATATAACCAAAGAAGAGGAAGAATACCCTCATGGAACAGATAACAGTTATATTGCAAAAATAAGTTTCTTACTGGATACGTCGAATAAAGAGATTTATGTCATTACCATCCAAGGTCAAAGAGTTAATCCTTCGAAGAAAAACAGAAGCAGAGATTATGCAAGGTTAGGGGCCAAATTAGCGATGGATCCCAGATCTTTTGTATTGAGCAAGGTTTGTGAAATAGGAAAAAAAGAACATTATGAAAGAATAAGGGTCATAAGACCAAAGCAGCACCCGATGTTCATTGACCACCATTCCGGTTTTATCGCCGGTTATGAACCTATTATAAGGCAGGCCGGGATTCATGAAGAAAATGGCTGTTACCTGGAAGGCAACTTGTAACCCCAAGCAGATCCAGCTCAAAATTTTTGCAATACAAACCACTCTCGCCTTGACGCCCTGCTTTTCTTTATGATACCCATTTATAATGGCTGTTTTTGACTGTGAGCCAGGTTAGCTGATTATGAATTTTTTCTTCAGGAAATGGGCCTCCCGAAAGTAATTTCTTATCACCTTATCGCCCTCACCTAACCAGGAGACAAGA
>CAZDYX010000033.1:5520-16742 GCA_964509775.1 uncultured Desulfobulbia bacterium
CAAGACATGAAAGTATCCCTTTCTAAGCGCATTATCGGGATGGTAATCGTATCGGTACTCGTAGGGAGCTCATCCGCGCTCATTTCTTCTTTTTTTCTCCTACGCTATTTCAACTCCCAGCTTAAGACCGACTTCGAAAGATATGCCCTGACGGTCGATTCCGAGATTAAGGCCATCGAAGCGAAGACCAGGGATAGTTGTCTCTTTTTCGCGGCCCGGCCTGATGTCGCTGACGCCCTCAAACGTGCGGATAGCGCTTATTTGCAGAAGGTGGGCAAGGAATTTTTGAAGGTCGGAGCGGTAAACGTGCTTACCATCGCCGACAAGCAGGGTAATGTGGTCGCCCGCGGTCACTCCGACAAAACCGGGGACAGCGTACTTAAACAGACAAACGTGAAAAAGGCACTTAACGGGGAAGGCGCCACCGGCATCGAAGAAGGGACGGTGGTCAAATACTCCATACGTTCCGGATATCCGATAAAGGCGGAGAATGAGATTCTCGGGTCCATTACGACTGGCATCGACTTGTCATCGGATACCAAATTCATCGACTTTCTCAAGGATACCATCGGGGTCGAGTGCGCTATCTACAAGGACAATGAAAGCGTGTCCACGACCCTCATGCAGGATGGGAAACGCGCAACCGGCATGAAGGCCGATAACCCGGCGTTGACGGAGATGGTTCTAAAGCAGGGTAAAATCTTGCAAGGCGAGGAAAAGATCTTCGGTAAGCGCTATTACTCGGCGTACCTGCCGTTACGCAATATCGACGGGATCGTGACCGGGATGCTCTTTATCGGCAAAGACCGGACCGGAATCGATAAAACCCAAAGAGAGATGTATTTCGTGGTGTCCTTGCTGGTTTTTTGTATTATCGCAATAATGGCGGTGGCCGCGGCCTTTATTGGCCGCTCGATTGCCAACCCCATCATCAGGGTGAGCCAGGACCTCGCCGACAGCACGGGAAAGGTCTCGGACCTCTCAGCCCAGGTTTCGGATTCGGGCACAGCGCTCGCCAATGGCGCATCGAGCCAGGCGGCGGCCCTCGAGGAGACCTCTTCGTCCATCGAGGAGATGGCCTCCATGACCAAGTGCAATGCGGATAACAGCAACAAGGCCGATGGGCTCATGAAACAGGTGGGAGAGTTGATGGGCACGGCCAACTATTCCATGGGTAAACTCAATACGTCCATGGATGACATCAAGAAGGCGAGTGAGGAGACCCAGAAGATCGTGAAGACTATCGATGAAATCGCCTTTCAGACCAATCTTCTGGCGCTGAACGCCGCGGTAGAGGCGGCGCGGGCGGGGGAGGCTGGCGCCGGATTCGCGGTGGTGGCCGATGAGGTCCGTAACTTGGCCATGCGGGCGGCGGAGTCGGCAAAAAGTACCGCGGTTCTTATCGAGTGAACGGTGAAAAAGGTCAAGGAGGGCTCAGGCCTCATGTCTAGCACCATCGAGGTCTTCGGCAAGGTGGCCGAGAGCACCAATGCGGTGGCTGGGTTGCTTGCCGAGATCGCTGCCGCCTCAAAAGATCAGTCACAGGGGGTCGGCCAGATTAACAGCGCGGTGGCCGATATCGATCAGGTGACCCAGCGCAATGCCGCCACCGCCGAGGAGTCTGCCGCGGCCGCGGCGGAATTGGCCACCCATGCCAGCCAGATGAAAAGCATGGCTGACGAGTTACTCGACCTGGTTGGCGGCCAACTTGGAACCGACGCTGGGCAAAAAAGCGGAGAACCACTGCCCCGGCATGCGAGACCGGGTTCCTCAAAACACCCCGCGCTTCCGGTGCCTGCTAAAATGAAGAGAACAGCCTGATTTTATTTCTTATTTTTTGCCTTTCTTCTGACTTCTCACCCAATGTGTCAGCTATGCGGAATTCCATTGGGCTTCCTATCTTGACGCTTCCATGGCTTCCTGCACAACCCGCTCAATGTCGGGTTGATCAGAGGCAATCACATCGTCAGGCAGATGTTTGTGATGCGGGAAACTCGGCAGGTCAGGAAAGTGAGGCGTACTGTCATAGCGAAAAATCAGACGATTCTGCTCACCCTGGCAATGATAACGATAATCGAGTGGAACAAGCTTGTTGTCCACAATCACCACGGCTTCGTTAATTTCTAATAGATGATCCTGCTCAAAGCGAATACGAATCCGCAGATTGGCCCGTCCTGACGTCAGAATTTCTTCGGTGTAGTGCTCTACATAGGCATTATGGCACTGGAGAATTGCACGATCAACCCGATCCAGATAATCAGCCAGAACCTCATGCAGCATGTTGCAGCCTTTTTTCTAATTCTTGACGAAGATCCAGATAGTGACGGTAATCATTGGCCCACTCAACAAACACCGCATCATCCGACAGTTGTCCCCGACTGTATTGGTTAAAAAATTCCTCTGAGCCCATCTGCTGCTGACTTTCGTAGAAATTCAGCCGTTTGACCACCGCAACCAGCGCGTCCAGGGGCGATGTGTATTGAATCGTTTGTTTGCGCATTCGAACCTCCTTTGTTCACTGACGAGTTTTATATTGCAGTTTCAATCTACCCTATCGGCAAAGGTATGAGCAACGCAGAATTCCATCATCAGACAACAAAAAGCCCGCTCACCTCAGTGGGTAGCGGGCTTCGTGGATGTTTCCGGATATTACCGGATATTGTTTGGTGGAGATGAGGGGATTCGAACCCCTGACTTCCACGTTGCGAACGTGGCGCTCTCCCAGCTGAGCTACACCCCCTTTTTTCTCATTCGTACCTGTCGTGAAGAAAAGACAATACACTCGATCCTATATATCATGAACCGTCTGCCCTGACAAGGGTGGAATGTGCCCCCAGGTGTGTCCTATAGATTTCCCGCCTTTCCCGGTCGCAGGAAAAAATCGTCCCTGGGCCGGGGGAATAATCCCGCCTCATGGCCTTTAGCGAGAAAACAGGCCACGGTATTTTGTCCATCATCACCAAGATTTTTCGTAAAATCGTTGACATAGAGATTGATATGACTTCTGATCACCCTTTCATCCAGCTCCTGGGCATGTTTTTTTATATAGGGCATGGAGAGATCCGGTGAGGCCAGCGCCAGCTCAATGCTTGCCCTGATGCACTCGTTGATATGGCCGATGACCTCGGGACCTAAGGAACGCCGGGCCGCTATGCCGCCCAGGGGAATGGGAAGGCCGGAGAACGTCTCCCACCAGGCCCCCAAATCCTCGATCATGACCAAACCGTGTTGTTCATAGGTAAACCGGCTTTCATGGATAATGACGCCGGCGTCCACCCGTCCCTCTTTGATGCCGGGGATTATTTTCTCAAAGCTCATGGCCACGGTCCGACACCTGGGAGCCCAGAGCTTGAGGAGCATGGCAGCAGTGGTAAAACGGCCGGGAATGGCGATGATCTTTCGTTCCAGTTCCTCCATTGCCAGGGGTTCGGACGCAACCAGTAACGGTCCGCAACCATGGCCCAGGGCGGCTCCGGACGTGAGTAACAGGTACTTATCCGTAAGATGCCCCAGGGCATGAAAGGAAAGTTTGGTGACATCAAGCCGGCCTAAAAAGGCCCATTCGTTTAAGGTCTCCACATCGGCCAGAATTTCCTGGGCAAACCGCAAGGTACCCACGGGAATCAGTCCGCTCACCAGGGCATGAAAAATAAAGGTGTCGTTAGGGCAGGGGGAAAAACCAAGGGATAACGCGTCATTCTCTTTTATCATCCGGTCATCTCTACTCCAGACCATAGGTTCCGGCTGCCAGAAAGGGTAAAACCATCGCCACCGTGGCCGCGCATTTTTCCGCGGCCCTTGCAAGATGCCAGGGAGATAAGCCCCGATCCGTCACCACATTGCTGATGCAACGTAATTCCAAAAGAGGAAGAGCATAGAGTTCGCATACCCGGGCGATGGCGGCGCCCTCCATATTCTCACACAAGGCGTGATGGGTGTCCCGCAGATAATCCCCCCGCTTTTTTGTACCGCTCGCACCGGCAACCGTGAGAAAAACACCTTTTTGATAGGAGACCTGATTACGACCGATGATTGCCTCTGCCCGGGCCAAAAGAACTCCCTCAAGGTTGAAGCGGGTCTTTAAGGGGAACCTCCCATCCTCAAAGGGAACTATCCGGTCCTCCATGCATATCCCAATGTCAGCAAGGCGTTCTTCCCGGGCAAGCACAATATCCATAAGATCAAGGTCGGTATCGGCATAGGCGCCCGCCACCCCGATATTCAACACCCCCGTCACCCCTTTTCCGTAGGCGCCCAGATAATGGGCCAGTCTGCCCGCCGCCTCGACCACGCCCATGCCGGAGAGTATCAAGTTTACACCGTCAATTGACTCAATAAGCCCTCGAAGGGGTTGCATCTCCTGTTCGGTAGCAGCGACAACTAAGAGCATAACGTCAGCTTTCAGCCGCGCCGTCCTTGGCTTGGGCCGGAAGGCGTGGTCGATCCTCTTTTTTTAAATGAATCTGGTGGGCCCATTCTCCGAAACTCTCGTATTTGGAGAAAGATAACCGATACGATTGGCCAGATAAGGTTACTCTTTTGGCCTTCTTCAATTTATCCAACTCACCGAACAGACCAGAATTTTTCCGCGAATCCACCGATCCGATGCCAAGCCCGACAGGACCCCGGAATGCCGTGATCAGTTCATCGTGATCCTTATACTCTATCTCGATCCTGTCGGCTCCCATCGCCACCGCCCGTTCCAGAAGACCCGTCAGCATATCATCTTCCTTCTTCATTATATCGACCTCTATTTTTAAAGTCGGGTTGCAAAACGCAAGAGGCGTCAGGACGTTAAAATTATACCCGGTGCGGGCATAATTTACGATTTTTTTTTTGCGCACCGGGAGTCTGTCGGACCCCCAGGAAGCCACTTGAAGTCTTGCAGGAATTGACCATATAATGGTCCTGGGTCAGGGTTCTACAAACCATTGAGTTAGGAACTGTGACATAATAACATGACTATTTGTGGGAATGTTCTATTGCTATTGCCATGGATATTGAGGTTAAATGACCTGGGTGCAGATATTCTTATCTCCGGGAAAAGATCCGCCAATTCCCTGAAGGGGTTCTAAGTATGGTTTTAGAAAATGATCGGAGTAGTTTCGCATGATCTCAATTGACGGTACCCTGGGCGAGGGCGGCGGCCAGGTGCTGCGCACCGCCCTGTCTTTGTCCGCGATTACCGGCCAACCCTTTACCATTGAACATATCCGCGGGAAAAGGAAGAGGCCGGGGTTAAAGCTTCAACATCTCACCTGTGTGCGGGCTGCCGCCGAGGTATGCAATGCAGCGGTACAAGGGGCGGAGCTGCACTCGGGCCGTCTGGTTTTTAATCCCGGCCCCTTTATAAAACCGGGGCCTTATCAATGGGATATCGGCTCCGCTGGTTCCACCACCCTGGTATTACAGACCGTTTTGCCGATCCTGGCCATGGCTGGTGAGGACTCGGAGGTGGAGATTCGGGGTGGCACCCATAACCCCATGGCCCCGCCCCTTGATTTCATAGTGGAGAGTTTTCTCCCCCTGCTTGCCGACATGTGGTATTATGCCACGGTGAATATTGAACAGTATGGCTTCTATCCGCAGGGAGGGGGATGCATCAGGGCGCGCATCAGAAAACGCGAAGAGCATATGCAACCGGACGTGAAAACAAGGCCGCCCCTTTCGCGGTTGCGGGCTCGGATCATCGGGTGTGGTCTTCCCGAGCACGTCATGGTCCGGGAAAGGGAGCAATTGTTGGCGACCGGCGATTTCCTCGCTAATGATATTGAAATCGTCCGGCCCAATATTCGGCAGACCGCCAATGTGGTCTCTATCGCGGCCCATTATGGCCGGCTTACATCTGTTTTTACCGGCTTCGGCGAGCGGGGAAAACGGGCCGAGATTGTGGCGCAGGAGGTCTATGAACAGGCCATGTTTCACCATAGGACCGGATTGCCGCTAGAGGGACATCTTGCGGACCAGATTCTTCTTTATCTGGGACTTGCCGGATGCGGACGATTTGTCACCAGCGCTCTTGGCCTGCATGCCTTCACTAACATGGAGATCATCAGCACATTCTTACCGGTGATCTTCCAAAAAAAAGAGTTGACAAACGGCTGGGAGGTGGAATCTTTAAAAAAGATACCCCTGTAGTGACGATAAAACAAATGCCGGACAAATGAACCCATGAATGACGATTCTAAAACCCAAAAAGAACCGATCTCATATCCGGAGAACGTCGAGAAACACCGGCGGCTGTGCCTGGCGCTGGAGGCGTTGATTTCCGCACCCCTGCGTAACGCGGCGGAAAAACAGGCCAGGGAGCTTCAACGGGCCTGGGAAAAACTACCACCCTTGGAAGATGAAGAGGAGGGACAAAAACTTGAGACCCGTTTCCGGATCGGCTGCGAATTATTTTATGAACGGCAACGCGAATTTTTCCGGGAAATGGAATGGAAGCGATGGGCCAACAAAAACCTCAAGAATGAACTCATCGCCCTGGTGGAGGCCCTTGACCCGGAAAAGGATCTCCATCTCGTGATAGCGACTATCAAGACGGCCCAACAGCAGTGGAAGGAGACCGGTCCGGTGGCCAAGGAGGAAAGCGACATCCTGTGGCAAAGTTTCCGGGCGGCATGCGACCGGAATTTTGCCCGCTGCTCCGCCTTTTTTGGCGAACTTGATCAGCAACGCCGGGAAAATCAGCAAAAGAAGGACCTGCTCTGCCAAAGGGCTGAAAAACTGGATGAGTCCACTGAATGGCAAAAAGGCGCCGAGGAGATCAAGTCTCTGCGGGAGGAATGGGAAAATATCGGTCCGGCGCCAAAAGCGCACGACGAGGAACTCAATAAACGATTTCGCAAGGTATGTAACCGGTTTTTTGAACAACGCCGCCGTTATTTTGCCGAGCGGGATGACCTCAGGCGTCAAAACCTGGTGGTCAAAGAAGAGATCTGCCGGGAGGCCGAGGTCCTGGCCCAGGCTAACGAATCGCTCTGGCAGAAAAAGACCGAGATGCATCACCTGCAGGAAAGGTGGAATTTAGTTCCCCCCCTTCCCCGGGATAAAGAGCAGGAACTTTGGGCGAGATTCCGCGCTGCCTGCGATCGTTTTTTTTCCCGTCTCGACGAACTGCGTCGGGAAAATCTGGCCATGAAAAAGGGTGTTTGCGACCAGGTCGAACAGCTCCTTATCCTGGTTAACAATAAGGATACGGATCCGGGCGCGATAAAAGGTCAGATCACTGCCCTGCAACGACAATGGAAGGAGATCGGACCCGTGCCCAGGGAGGAAAGTGATTCGGTATGGCAGCGTTTTCAGACGGCCTGCAATGAATTTTTCCGCATCCTTCGCGAATACCATGTTAGACATGAACAAGAATATACCGAAAACCAGCGGCAAAAAGAGCAAATTTTGGCCCGAGTGCTTTCCCTGACCGAGGAAGAACCAACCTCGGCCCATGTCGAGGAAATTAAGCGGCTTCAGAAGGAATGGAAGTCCATAGGCCCGGCATTAAAGGAACAGGAAACGGAGTTGCAGCGTCGGTTTCAGGAGAGCTGTCATGCCTTTTTTAATCGTCGGCGGGAGATTCATATTACCATGGACCAGGAACGTCTGGAGAATCTGAAAAAAAAGGGGGCGATCTGTTTTCAATTGGAAAAACTGGTCGGGCTTTCCCCCTCCTCAAAAGAAAAAACAGATCAGGGGCTCTCCCTTGCCGATGAACTGAAACTCGCTATCATGACCAACTTTATCCACTCCGGCACCCGGCAGAACCGGGCCGAGGAGATCCGCCGGCTGCAGGAAGAGTGGAAGACCATCGGGCCGGTTCCCCGGGATCTGGATAAGCCCCTTCATACCCGTTACCGGCGGGCCTTGGACAGCTATTATAAAAATCGTCAGTGATCGAGGTTACGCTGGGACAAAAAGGTAAAAACCGTATGCGGCTGTTGGAAAAACTTGGCGTCTGCTCTTGCCATGCCGATATCGATTGGGACATAACCCCGGCCCTCACCTATGGGATGTTCGAGTGCCGGGGCGATATGGACCTGGTCCGGAGCAAGGACCAGCGGTTCTACTATTTTTTTATCGATAACTGGGTGCAGCCGGCCCGGCTTTGTCTGATGGAACGTGGCATCCGCCATGCGCGGGTGCTCGCCCAAATCCTTGCCCCCCAGGACCTGATCGATTGCTGCGTGCAGGAACAGGGCACTACCCACAAGGAGCAAAGCTTTGCCATTGATGGGGCCCTCCGCGGATGGCTGCAAAACCATCTGCTTGACACCCTGGATGAGTCAAAGGTCATCCCCCTGGCAAGCCTGCCTGAAAAGGTTGATGAAAAGGCCATGGACCTTCCCGGAGCGAATGCACCGTTTCCTACGGTTACGGCCGTCCGGTTGCGGAACCTTCCCACGATTATCCGGGAAGGGGAGATAGAGGCCATTGTCCGGCGCCACAACTTCTATGAATGCAGCTATAATCCCCAGGGTGTCTTTGCCAATCTTCTCGTGGACAATAAAGACGGTCTTACGGTCACGGATCGGGTCACCAACCTCATGTGGCAACGGGCCGGCATTGACTGGTGTTTCTTCCGCAGACTGCGGAAACGGATAGAAGAGACCAATCGCTCCGCTTTTGCCGGCTATCATGACTGGCGACTTCCCACGGTCGAGGAGGCCCTGTCCCTCCTGAATCCTTCTGCCGGCGAACAGGGACTCCATATCCACTCCTGTTTTGAGGTTCCCCAAGGTTTTATCTACACCGCGGACCGCCGGGACCCCGGAGGATACTGGTTTGTGGACTTCAGACACGCGCGGGTATTCTGGGCTGGCGGGACCTTTTCCGGCGGTTTTGGCCGGCTCTGCCGCAGTGCCGGGGAAGACCAGACGCGGGATGGGGGAGATAGGCGTTAATGATAACTACTCAGGTTGTTTAGGTTGTTTAGACTGTAGTCTGTTAGGACTGCGCAAAGAACAAATCAAGGACTTTCCCCCTTATCCACCTAAACACCTACAGACTATCTACCTAATTAGTTACAATAAAAGGAGGAAAAATTATGACCCTTTTTGTGGTGGATAGCGAAAAATGCAAGCGGGACGCCATCTGCGTGAGCGAGTGTCCCATGAGAATTATCGAGATGAAGGACAAGGACGCGCCTCCCACGCCCGTTGACCAGGCCGAGGAGCTCTGCGTCCGTTGCGGTCATTGCGTGGCTGTCTGTCCCCACGGCGCCCTATCCCTCTCCTTCATGGCGCCGGACCAGTGCCGGCCGGTCCAAAGGGATCTCATGCCCTCGTTTGACCAGACCGCCCAACTTATCCGCAGCCGCCGAGCCACCCGGGTGTATAAGGAAAAACAGGTGGATCGCGAGAAGCTGGAAAATATCTTGGACGTGGTGCATTATGCCCCTACGGCCAAAAACACCCAACTAGTGGGCTGGCTCATCATCAATAACCGGGAGGAGGTAAAAAGGCTTGCCGGTCTGGTTATTGACTGGATGCGGAGTCTGGTGGCCGCAAACAATCCCCTGGCTAGGGCCTTGCGGATGGACCGTATCCTGGGGGCCTGGAAAAACGGCGCGGATATGGTGCTGCGGGCGGCCCCCGCATTGGTGATCGCCCATGCGCCCAAGGACTATCCCTTCGGTTTGACGGACTGCGTCATCGCCCTCACCACCTTTGAGCTTGCCGCCTCTGCCGCGGGGCTCGGCACCTGTTGGGCCGGTTTCTTCTCCATGGCCGCAAATAATTGGCCGCCCCTGCCGGCGGGCCTTGATCTGCCGGCGGGCCGTATCCATTTTAGCGCCCTTATGCTGGGCTATCCCAAACACGGTTATGCCCGGCAGCCCCTTCGCAACGAGGCGCAGGTCATCTGGAGGTAGGTCTTTCGGAGGGGGGATCGGTTTCGTAGGGGCGGGTTTATAACCCGCCCTGGGTGGTACGCATTCCAATTGGGCGGGTTTGAAACCCGCCCCTACGGGAAACATGCGGGGTTTTCTTTGTCCATTTCCCATTTCAACCCCACATTCCACCTCACCCTCTCCGGTCATAAGCGCTAACTTAAGATTCCGGGGGTCTTCTTTGTTCGTCATTCCGGCATGTTTTTAGCCGGAATCCAGTCAAACAATCGCACGATACAAGTCCTGCCAATTAAGATTGGTGCTTTCGATTAATGGCTCATCGCAGATTAGTGGGAAGATGGTAAACGAATGGTGCGCATAGCGCACCCTACAAAGGCATCGAGTCACAGCTAACCAGCATGTATTCTCCAATTTCGTAGGGTGCGTTATACGCACCAATTCCAAAAAGTTGGACGTATCTCAAGGTGGTTTCCCACTAATCCGCGATGAGTCCGATTAATTCCAGCTTCCATGCTCGCTTTCATCCCTTCACTCTCTTCTCCCTCTGGATTATTGTTCTTATGTTCCCATATCCTTATTGACGAGGTTCGAAGTCACACCGACATAAAGCGTAGCATTTCTTCTGCTTGCGAGTATGTATACAGCGGGCTGCTTGTTCATTCCTGTCACCCTGGATTCCGGCTAAAAACATGCCGGAATGACGAACGTTGGACAATTTCCAAACCTTATAGGTTAGCGCTTATGCCCTCTCCGGGTTATTCGCCTGGCTGTTGACCCGCTATCACTGTTTGAGCTTCAGACAACCAGCCGGATTAATTTGGGTTGGGGCCTTGGCAAACCTGAAAACAGCGAGAAACTAAAAAATTTTTATTAAACAAAATTTTTTAGTTTCTCATTCTCTCTCGTTATGTTACATATATAACAATTTTTTTATAGGCAATTAGTAGCGACTAAGACGATGTTTGACAGTGAGGTTCACACGATGAAGGGAGTTATCTCACGCGGCTTATTAGGTCATCTGGTTCTTCTTGCCATTTTTTTTGGTCTTCCCCGTTCTATTCAGGCCGGGGCCATCGCCGATGACTATCACCGGCTGTTCTCGATCAAGGCCGGGACGGTGAAGGCACTGGCCGTGGACAGTGATGAGCACGTGCTCGCCATCCAGGCGGGCCGCGACGATCTCATGGCAATGGATGCGGACGGCCGGGCCTTTCCAGGCCTTTTGGGCCTAAACAAACCGATCAGCGTAGCAATGGACAACCAGGGCCGAATCTATGTGGGCGATGCCGATACCGGAGCGGTGGAGGTCTATGGCTCGAACCGGCAACGGCTTTTTTGTCTTGGCGCGGGCGGCCATGAGTTCTTGCGGCCGGCCGCC
>CAZDYX010000034.1:0-16200 GCA_964509775.1 uncultured Desulfobulbia bacterium
CCCGCTATGGAAGAATCAAAGATAGATTACGAAATATTATATTCAATTTATTCAGATGTTGAGTCAGGAATTGGAGTTTCAGAATCTTGCAAAAGGCATAACATTTCAGACACAAACTTTTTAGCTTGGACAAAGCAGTACAGTGAACCAACAAACCATCGCGGCATATTGTTGTATTATTTTTTTGAAAATATTATTAATTTATTAAAATTAAATAATTTTTTTTGCATAAATTCATCTATAAACGAATCAACAGATGGACGTTTTACTTACGATAAAAATAAATGTGCGCGGTGGTTTAAAGAAAAAACATCCGGAGAGAAAACAGAACTGTTTGGAAGCTATTTTGATTTCGGAGACGTAAATTTCTTGCTTTATATTGGAGTCGGTTCACTAAACTTACATATAGGAATTGTAAAATACAAATTAGTAGAAGAAAAATATGAACTTCAAAAGATGAACAATAGGGATTTCAAGCATGTAATAAAAAAATTTGGATCGGGATTGCCACGCTCTATAAAACTCGAAAAAAGAGGTTGGGGAAATGTATGGTGCTCAGTAGACTGTGGTAACTTTTCAAATTTGGCAAATAGTGCGACCATGCACGCCATGGCTGATTTTGGCAACAGTGTATTATTTCGTGACAAACTAAAACCATTATTAAGCAGAATTGATGACATCAAAAACAACAGAAACAATGCTTTTTTGTACTCGCCATCAATACTAAATTTTCGAGTCAGCTACAAATGCAATCTTAAATGCAAACACTGCTACAACTCTTCGAGCAATATTGAGCAAGGCCATATCAACAAAGATACCGCGCTAAGGGTTATTGACGAAGCCTATGATTGCGGGATCCGCACGCTAGGAATTACAGGTGGCGAACCAACCCTGTTCCCAGACATCATTTTTGACATGATGTCTCAGGCTGCACGACGGGGATACAAAAATATCACCATGGTGACCAATGCCTCATGGGGTAAAACACTAAAAAAGGCAAAAAACCTCTTACAGAAAATGTACGCTCTTGGTATCAAGCCCCCCATAAGCAACCTTGCCATTAGTGCAGGACAATTTCATCATGAATTTTTAGATTGGAGTTACCACAAAAATGTGATCACAGCTCACCATCAGGTCATGGGGACTAAGATCAGAGTTGACTTTGAATATGCTCCAGGACATTCAATTTTACTTGATGAATTTATCAATTTCCTAAAGGATAATGGGGTTAACAGTGAATGGTACAAGTTAGGAGTTCGCACCTCCCTTGCAAGCGTAGGAAGATGGAGAGATAATCAGGAAGCATACTCAACACCAATGATACCAGTTGAGGATTTAGGTAGTTGTGAACCAGTAGAGTGGTTTACAGTAGACCCAAATGGAGATGTTTTTCCGTGCTGCGGGTTCAACAAAGAAATATCAGGTCTTGTACTTGGAAATGTTAATTGCCAGTCTGTATCTGACATAATACAATCAAGCAATACTCATATTCCATTTATTTATTTATACAATATGCATTTCCATGAAATTCATAAAAAACTTGCAAACCATATTGTTTTGCCAGACAAATTCACTTCCCAGTGTGAAGTATGTGAGTCCCTTTTCAAGGATAAAAATAACATTGAGTATTTGAAAGGAGAATTAAATGTTTGAAAAAATTCTGAACTGTCAAAAATGCGACGAAATTGATTCGGATATTATAAACAAATTACACCAGACACACTTGCCAATTATTTTATTTGGGGCTGGTTTATTAGGAAAACGAGCACTTGAGATTCTCTCTAGTATTGGGATAACCGTCGAGGGTTTTTGTGATAATTACCCACGAAAATGGAACACTTTGCACTGCAACAGACCTGTTTACAAGCTTGAAGAATGGCGAAACAAACTAGACGATTTTGTTGTATTGATATCCTGTTCAGAATACTTCTCAATACATAGTCAACTAGTTGAATCAGGACTGTCCGCATCAAACATATTTTTTTGTGGCTTAACTGATTATTATGAAGATGGTTTTGGTGACTACGAATATCTATCATTAAATAGACAAAAAATTGAAAAATTATACTATTTACTCGCAGATGAAAAATCAAAAGATGTGCTTGTCAATGTACTAAATTTTCGTATTTCAAAAAGCATAAAATATTTAGAGAGTATTTTTTCAACAGAGCAATATTTTGAACCAGGAATCATTGAGCTAGCTGAAAATGAAGTTTTTCTTGATTTAGGGGCATTTGATGGTGATACAATAATTGAATTTCACAAACGAACACATGGGAAATATAAACAAATTATTGCATTTGAGCCTGATGGAGCCAATTACAAAGAGCTCATCGCCAATATTGCCACCATTAATGAAAACAACAAAATAAATTGCTTAAACATTGGAACTTGGAACAAAAAAGGGATCTTAAAATTTACAGGGGAGGGGACCATTACTTCATCAATTAGCGGAGATGGAGAGCATCAAATACAAGTTGATACTATAGATGGCATTGTTAAAGACGATCCAGTAACCTTTATCAAAATGGATGTAGAATCTGCAGAAAAAGAAACAATAATGGGGGCACGAGTTCTTCTCAATAGGTTTAAACCTAAAATTGCGGTTAGCGTTTATCACAAAAAGGAGGATATTTTCAATATTCCCTTGTTACTCAATGAAATAATACCAGAATATAAACTTTACTTGCGGCATTATTCACAAGGTTCCCCTGAAACCGTTTGTTATGCAGTAATTCCCGCCACTCCTAGTTTGGCGCACTGCGGATCATGAAATCCGAGCACGAAGCCACCGGAGTATCCACCTTTTCGGTTCTATGGCCTATAGTCCGTATTATTCAGGGTGATATCTGCATTATCTAAGAAGACTTAATGCTGTACACCATTCAAATTTTCATAATTATTATTGCCCTCTGTTGTAATCCGACACCAGGAGCAGGGCAGAAAAACCACTCCTTTGATCGGGCTGGAGAAAATGCGCCTGGTTTTCCGTCGGGGGGGACAGAGGGATTGGTCTTCCGCTTTTTTTGGTACTCTCCTCGTTTGCCAGGCCCGGCAACCATCCTTCGCTTCAGCTTCCCTGTCGGTACGGACTATCCAACACAAAAAATTGACAAGATCTACCCTTTGTACCCAGGCGCCTCTTTGAGGAACGATGAAGAAGGGAACACCATCATGAACTATGCGGCCCCCATCCCCATACGTAACGGGCAGGATCTTCTTTTGGGGTTCATTACTCGAGGTCGTTTCGGCATCCTTTCCACACAAAAAGTCAACCGTGCCGCAATCTCATGGGATGCCCCCGTGCCAATTGAGATTCGTGAGACATACCTCAAACGAAAACCTTTTGCCTACTCGCTTTCAGATCCATTGATACTAAGCATATCCTCAGCACTTGTGAGCGACGGACCAGACCCGATTCTTGTCACGCACAGGGTATGGAACTTCGTCCACGAAAAACTCTTCTACAGAAAGCTTCCTAGGCCCAACACCGCCGCCGATATCCTTTCGGCAGGTCATGGAAAGTGTGGCGAATTTACACGGCTGTCCGTTTCCCTCCTCCGTGCCTGTGGTCTTCCCGCCCGCGGCGTTTACGGCTTTAGGCTCACTAATGACGGACCAACGGGAGATGCCCATGCATGGGCTGAAACATATCTTCCTGGCTCCGGATGGGTGCCGATTCAACCACAGAAACGGGTACCTAACGATGATTCTTACCCTTATCTCACCCACTACGTAATGAGGCGGTTCGCTAACGAATTCGATGATAGCTGGCTCGCCACCTCTACTTCATCGAAACACAGCAGAACATCTGCCAACAAGGGGCGGGAAACACTCGCCTACGATATCAATACTGAGAATACTTCCACTGCCTGGAGTTCAGGTGTTGGTTTCTTTCTACCTATTCCTCTTGCACAATCAGGCCCTTCGGCCAATTTGGCTTGCCGGATAGCAGCTGATGATGGATCTCGTGCATCCAAGTTGCTCTCGGAAATATCTAAAGTGGATCAAGCCGCACGACCGATGCTCTACTTCGAGCTGATTGCGTCTCGAGATGCGATCAGTGGTCAGTCTGCAGCGGCAGCTTTGGTTAATCTCGTTTGTCAGTCCAAAAGGACACTCTCCCTCGATAAATTTTTTGAGATCGCCCCGACCCGCGTCAAGGACAGAATCGCAATGGCGGCCGCAACTGATATTTTGGATTATTGCCAAAAATATCCGGCAACGGACTGTCTTGATCACGAATACTGTCCTTCAGTGACAGACCGAACCTCTCCCACATTGCTACCGCACACACAAAAGTCACCATGATGCCATTCTTTATGGCTACATGTAAGAAGGGGCTGTTTAACCGCTTACAACAAACCAAACCTATTTGATCAAAATAACAATTTTCGGCCGGCCGCGTTCACCCCCCAAGTATGTGTGCCCTATAATGGGCGCACAAAACAAAAGCGGCGGAACCCCATCCCAGGGGACCGCCGCCTAGGACCACATGTATACTCCTGGCCTTAATGAGCTTTGTGCCCTTCGGCTCCATCGTGAGCAGCTTTCGCCATGGCATTCATCGCCCGCGCGGGATTCTTTTCCACCTTCTGCAGGATGTCAGAGACCTTCGCCTCCGGCAACCACCGCACCTGCCCGGTGCCGACATCGTAGATAGCGCCAACCACTTTAGCCTTGCCGCCCTTAACGATCTCCCGGGTAGCAGGACTTCTCTTGAACAGGTCTTCAATCCCCTGCCAAACATTCTCTTCAATCCCGTAAGGAATAATATCGGCGGCAGCCACCTGGGGGTTGGCGGCGATAGCCCTTTTGACCGCCGGCTCGATATTGTCTACCAAGGGTGGAATATTGAGTTCCAGGGCATGACCATGCCCCTGCACGGCATTGGCAACTGCGGTTACAGCGCCACATTGCGTATGCCCCAGAACGACCAGCACCGGCGTGTTGACATGGGCCAGACCATATTCAATGGAGCCGGCTTCATCGACGTCAACCACGTTGCCGGCAACTCTGATCACGAATATATCCATGACCCCGGCGTCAAAGATGCGCTCTACCGGTACCCTGGAATCTGAGCAGGTGATCACCGTCGCATAGGCGTAATCCCCTTGGTTTTCCTTGCCGGCTAGAATCAGACGGGCTGAATCCACATGGGGGTTGGTGGACTTATTGGCGACGAAGCGAGCATTGCCCTCCTTCATCATCTGAATGGCCGCGTCCGGGGCCGGTTTCTGCACTTTGCTGTTGGCCTTGACCTGAAGTGCCGTTGTTGCCAGGATACAGCAGCTAATCGCTAACGTTTTAATCATTTTTTTCATTGAAAAATTTCCCCCTTGTTCTGGTTTATTTTTTTTGGAGAAGTGCCCCTTGCCCTCCTCTCGCCTTTACTCCCGGATGATTCGACCTTCTGTTGAGAATTCCGTCCTCACTCTCAGTCCTCTTCCAACCCGGGCACTAAACACTACGTAAAAAAACATAAGCGTCGTTTATTTAATGTCCAACAAGGCCTCATGTCAAGGGGAAACAACAATAATAAACAATGGATAATCAACTGGTTAACTAGCTATTAACCGCCCCGTCATTAATCACGGACGGCTTAAGCTGCCAACGATTTCTTTCCACCACCATCTCATGACGGGCCGGTCAGCATTTGACTGCAAAAATTCATACTACCGGAACAACATTTTTATGCTATCGTAACAATTAGTAACAGCATGGAGGAATACCACTTCCTCTCCCCGGGAGCCACGCATGGTCGTACGTATCACTAAGACAATTATTCTTTTGGCCTTTCTGCTTGGCACGGTCACCCCTGCCCCTGCCGAAGAGTATGTCGGCAAGATCAAGGCGGAGAAGATCCTGGTCACCACCACCGCCGGTAATGGCCAGCACCATACCTATCTGCAAACCGCTCACCCCGAGGTCACCGCCATGACCGTGGAGATTCCTCCCGGTGGGGAAACCGGCTGGCATCTGCACACCGTGCCGGTGTACGCCTATGTCCTTGCCGGCACCCTTGACGTGCAGATAGCCGGCGGCAAAACGCTCTCCTTTATACAGGGAGACGCCATCGTCGAGGTACAGACACTGGCGCACAATGGCAGAAATCCGGGACACGAAACGAGCAGGTTGGTGGTTTTCTATACCGGTGAAGAGGGCCGGCCCATCGTGACCAAGGTGGCAAACCCTACCCCTCGTCCTTAGGCGAAAAGTTTGGTGGGCAGCTGCTCCCTTGACCCGGCACTTGCTCTCCCCCTATAATGTTGCATAGGCAACAATCCTGAGACCTCCACTCGAACGTTGTTTTATGAACCTCAACAGGACGCGCAGATGTATCTCCCCTCTTGCCAATTCCCATGTTTCAAAGAAAAAATGCCCGTGGTTCTTTGCCTTCTGTTGCTCGCCGGCTGCGCAATAAAAAGTGACCGCTACGATGTGCCCTTAGTGCCACTGCCGGAGAAATACACCCATGCACCGACAGCTGACAACGTCGTAACTTCCAAGAATAGTACCACCATCAAACCGGGACCAGCGCTGGCCTTAGAGAAGATCCTGACGGAATGGTGGCGGATTCTCAAGAATCAGGAACTTGATACGTTGATGGACCGAGTCCTAGCCAACAACCCCGATTTGCGGATAGCGACCGTACGGATTGCCCAAACCCAAGCACGGCTCGTTGTCGAGGGGTCTGGCAGACTGCCGGAGATTTCGCTGCCGGTCCGCTATGAAGCCAACGGGCCCGTGTATGGCCATGGAAACGCCACCAGAGCAGGTTCAATCTTGATGCCCCACACCTATGAAGCAAGCCTCCGCGCCGATTGGCGGGCCGATCTGTGGGGGGAGTTCGCATCCTTATATGAATCCGCCGAATTTCAGGTATGGCAAGCAACGTTCCAGCGTGATGAAGTACAACGGAAACTAGTCGCCAGCGTTGTTGCTGACTACCTGGAATACCTTTCACTCAACGACCGTTTGCGGGTCGCCCACGAGACCGACAAAGTATTGAGCGAAATGCTCGAATCGGTGGCTACTCGGTTGGAAGATGGCGACGCCACGGTCACAGAGATGGAGCAACAGAAGGCAGCCGTCTATGCGGTAAGAGCCACCATCCCTGTCCTCGAACAGCAACGGGAAGTGGTCACCAACCGTTTGGCCGGCATGTCCGGCTCCTTGGCCGGATCTATCCCGGGTGCGCTAAAGCTATCCGACAATGGCCTGGATTCGGTGATTTTTCCGGCCGTGCTCCCTGGCATGCCCTCTTCCTATCTATTGCAGCGCCCTGATGTGCGGGTGGTAGAGGCGCGTCTGCTATCCGCAGATGCCAATATCGATGTGGCGCGGGCTCGGGTGTTGCCGCCTTTGGACCTGACGACCCAAATCGGTTATGGCAGTCTCCATTTGGCACAGTGGTTTGAACCCCAATCCCTGGCGTGGAGTGCCATCGCCAATCTTTCCGCCACTATTTTCGACAACGGCAAACGCTCCGGGGAAGTAGATTTTGCCCGCTCGATCCATGAAGAGATGGTGGAGACCTATATCCGGGTAATCTACGATGCCGTGCGCGAAGTCGAAGATTCCTTGAGCGCCATCAGGTCAATGGATAATCGCCTGGAAGCACAACAGATAGCCACCGACTCCTCGCGACGGGCCTGGTATTTCAGCCAGGAGTCCTATATGGCTGGCGCCGAGGATTACTTGGTAGCCCTGGATACGGAACGGACCTATCACCGCAATCTTGATGAATGGTACAACGTGCGCATGGAGCGTTTCCGCGGACTGGTCGGCCTCTTTAGCGCTTTGGGCGGCGGAGCATCACGGGCTGGGGCCATTCCCGGTGACGGGGCACGACCGTTGCCCTTGACTGCAAAAATTGACTCAACGCTGACGGCGGCATTTGACTACGGTGCCATTCTGGCGGCTGCCGCGCCCAAGCCCGAACCGGAAAACGACACGCTGCAATCCCCAACTGCTTCGCAAGTGACCGGCGTTGGCGCATCCACCAAGCATCAAGGAGCCGCTGCACCAGAGCAAAGGTTAACAGATACGCAGTCAAGCCTGGAACAGGTGTCGGGGATTGACTGGTCCGAGAAGCAGTTTCAGGAAAAGGGAGAGTATTGGCTGGTCGAGATGTCCGGTCTTTATGAACGGACCACGGTTAATGCCGCTTGGCGTGACTTGCGCGCCCGTTTCCCGAAACAGACGGAGAGCGTCAGGCTATTTCCGCGTCAGCTAGGTCGGGTAGATGGGGCTAACGAAGAACGGGCCTCTTGGTATCGACTGTTCATCGCCAAGTTCCCCAACTTTGATCTGGCTGAAGAGGTGTGCGCCTCATTCCGCACCAGCCAACTGCGCTGCCGGGTGATCCCTTCGGATTCACTAGACAAGGACAATCCATGAAGGAAGTGGCACTCTCTGTACCGCAGCCCATTCTGAGCCAGCGACAGTGCCAAATCCTGAAGTTGTTACAGGCCGGGAAGGTCAACAAAGAGGTGGCGCAAGAACTGGACATCGGCCTGGGAACCGTCAAGCAGCATATCGTTGCCCTGTTTAAAAAACTCAATGTTTGCAATCGCGCCATGGCGGTGTCCCGGGGGATGAGTATCCAACAGGAACAAGAGCGTCATGGTCAAGCCCTGCGGGTTGATGGCCTACTGGAGCGGCGCCCCTGTGTAGTGCTGAGCATCGCCTTACCTGAAGATACAAATCCGCCTACAGTAAGACTGATGCATGGCAGTCTGGGGGAACTTGCCTCTGCAAGCGACGCACTTTTTTTGGCACGCAAGGGCAATGCAGGAGACATTATTTTTGGTCTTCAACAGATAACCGTTTACGATTTAGCCATCGCCCTGCAGTCTGTTCGGTCGGTGCATAACGATTTGCTGAAGCATGACCTGCCAGCGGCTGAAAATATGCGGGCCAGCCTAATTGCCGGAATGGCGGTAGTCAGCATGAGGCGATTTGGCGGTTGGACAGAGGAGGCCATTGCCAGTCCAGCTATCGCCACGGCTCGAGAACTGCTTAACAGTACCCCTCCGGGTTTTAGCGCCCTTGATCGGTCAGTGTTGGATATCGCCAGGGTGTTAGGGATCGGCGTGAGACTGGACATTTTACCAGTCATGCCTATACAGGAAATAAAAAACCTGCCATGGTCTGGTCCTCCCCAAACACATCCTTTTTTGGACCGAAACGACGCGCTGACGACATTAAAAACGGCGCTGAAAAAGGCGTCTCTAAAAAGGATCGCAAATAGACGTGGCGGGTTGGTCTATGTCAAAGGTGAGTTGGGCATGGGGAAATCTCGCCTTTGTGCCGAAATATTGATGCGTTGCATCAATAATGGTGGAGAAGGGAGGCTTTTTCGCTGCTTGCCGTCCCTGCTCAAGACGAATCTCTATGATACCGACAACAGGGTCTATTGTTCAGCAGAAGAGGTCACGCTACTCCTCCGCACCAAGCCTGCCCGTATTCCGGCAATGGTGGTTGTTGATGACTTGCACTTGTTAACCAAGATCCAGCAAGTGCTATTAAATGCCGCCGCCACTGACGCGGTAAGCCTTGGGAAACTTGTCATTTTCACGGGACGCCGAGATCTGACGGGCTGCGGTGATCACCCCTCCGAGACGATTCATTTACCTCGGCTGGCCGAGGAAGCCATTGAAAAGCTGGTGCGGAAGCTCCTGGGGAAAGGACGTTCCTCTCGGCAAGCACGGAAAATTAAGGATATCTCCAGCGCGGCGGCTGGCGTGCCTCTATTTGCGGTCGAACTGGCGCAACACCCTGAAATGGAACCACTGCCGTTGCCTTTGCGAATTGTGATTAACGCACGTCTTGATAGTTTACATTTAGATAGGATTCTGTTGCGCGCGGTAGCCAAATCTCCTGCTCCCGCCTCCCTGAGAGATCTGGCCGCCACTTTGGATGAAGATGCCGATTCAGTCCGACTACAGGTGGAAAAAACGGTAGCGGCCGGTGTTCTGAAATGGGGTGCTAATGACGGAATTTCTTTTACCCACCCGCTGCTTCGCAGGGCAATAATCAGCTTGATTATGGAATAACATGGAAAGGACAACTGCAACAACTGATCGGGATACCCCACGCCAGCAGGGTCTGGCTGGACAATCAACCAAGAATATTGCCGCTCTCCGCCAGGTCTTGAGTTCTCCGGATTTACGCCGGATACTGCCGGGTTTGGGTTTGAGTTGCTTTTTGACCAATATTCTAGCACTAGCCCTGCCCTTGGGAATTTTGCAGATCGTCGACCGCGTGGTGATCAACAAATCGATAGAGACCTTGTTGTTTCTGGTTCTTGGTATCGTCCTCGCCTTGATCATGCAGGTAATTTTACGGACGACCAATGGCTTGATCACCAGTTGGCTGGGCACCCGGTTTGAGCATAAGACCAGTGTGGCCGCGCTTAAACGCCTGATGCAAGTACCTTTGCAACGCTACCAGATGGAGGAACCCGGTGTCCATGCGGAAAGGATTCTGGCGGCGTCCAAGGTGGCTGATTTTTATTCCGGGGAGGCACTGCTCGTTCTCTTCGATTTACCTTTTGTGGCTGTCTTCTTGTGGCTGATCTACATCTTGGGGGGCATGTTGATTGCGGTCCCGCTTGTTATTCTGCTCTTGTTTACTCTAGTCATTTATCATTACGGCGACTGGATGCACAAGCAAGTCGAGCAACGTAATGTCTTGGATGACCGTCGTTTTGGTTTTCTGGCGGAAGTCTTATCAGGCATTCATTCGGTAAAGACCATGTCCATGGAATCCCTCCTCCAGCGCCGCTACGAGAGATTACAGGAGACCAGTTCCACCTTGGGCGAGGTGCTGAACCGCGGTAACTCCCTCGCCGCGAACATAGGCTCCGTATTTTCCCAACTGATGATCGTCGGGGTGGTTGCCTCCAGTGCCTGGTTGGTGATTAACGGCAAAATGACCCCGGGGAGTCTCGCTGCTTGCATGATGCTGTCCGTAAGGACCCTACGCCCGTTACGACGTGGGCTGAAGGTGTGGATGCGCTATCAGTCATTTGTTGCAGCCCATAAGCGGTTAAACAAAGTGGTCGACATGCCCTACGAGGATGATTCAGGCAAACCGGAAATGCCAACGATCGAAAAAGGGTTGGAGCTACGGCAGGTGACCCTGACCCATGAAGGTGGAGAGGCATTATTCAGCAATCTATCCTTGACCGTTGGTGCAGGAGAGTCCATTGCCATCCGCGGGGGAAGCGGGAGTGGCAAAACCAGTCTGCTGTCGTTGATGAGCGGTTTCCTCCGACCCGATTCCGGTGAAATTCTCGTGGATGGCGTGCCAATCGGCAACTTTGCGGCCGACAGCATCCACAAAGAGATAGCCCTCCTTCCACAAGCCGGCACCATTGTTTCCGGCAACATCCTCGAAAATCTGACGATGTTCGATGCCAGTCTCAACCAGGAAGCCCTCCGTCTCGCAGAAAAATTGGGCCTGGGCCGGGTGGTGGCGGGGATGAAGCTGGGTTACGAAACCCCACTCGGCGGGGGCATTGGCGAGACCCTGCCGGCAGGGGTGAGCCAGATCATCACCATCATCAGGGGACTCGTGCGCAATCCCAGCGTCATCCTTTTTGATGAGGCCAACATCTCCCTCGATATGCTCGGGGACCAGTTACTTTGCGAATACTTGGCGGAGCAGAGGGGAAAATGCACTCTGGTGATGGTGACCCACCGGCCTTCCATGTTCTCGCTGGTCGATAAAGTCTATACTCTGGACAATGGCCATCTGGTTGAGGGGGTCGTCGAATTCCGTCCCGAGACGGCCCCCCAATTAACCGCTTCGGCCAATCTTTCTCCGAGACCTGACCGGCCAAAAAGTAACGAAGATAGTGCCCTGGTCATCCGTCGGCAGTTTGATGAGGAATCCGATCTCTCCATCTGTCTTCTGCCGCTGTTGACCTCGCTTGGATGGCAGGGGCAACCACGAGAACTGGCCGAGGCCATGCCGCATTTGATCCGGCGCATGGAACTTTCGAACCTGTGCTCGACCATGGCCAATATTGGTTTTTTCCCAAAGCATTTTAGCAGCAATCTTAAGCAGTTGGACCATCGCTTGCTCCCCTGTATTTTCCTTCCCCACCAGCAGTCGGCAATGGTGATTTTGCAGTGTCAACCTAATGGCAACCTCCTGGTGTTTGATAGCGTCCAGCGAGCCGAAACAGAAATTCCCCCTTCGTCGAAGACGGGCAACATCTATCTATTCCAAAAAAAGGATGCCTTGCTCAAATCAAGACCGCCCGAATCGACCTGGACCGGTTCGCTGATGCAACGCTTTCGAAATCACGTTTTGCTGGCATTTCTGCTGACCGTGGCAGGGACGATATTCAATTTAGCCCCTCCACTGTTTGTGCGCTCGGTTTACAACTGGGTTTTACCTTCGGGCGATATTCTCATGGGCGCCTCCCTCCTGGCCGGGGCGATCATTGTCATTTTAGTCAACAGTTTGCTCTTTCTCATTAAGGGCCGTGTCATGGCCTTTGTCAGTGGCCGTTCCGAATACATCCTGGGCAACATCATATTTCAACGCATTATCGCCTTGCCTACCGCCTCCATTGAGGGTGCTTCAATTAGTAATCAGGTGGGACGCGTCAAAAACCTTGAAGGTCTGCGTAACTTCTTCCTAGGTCCCCTCTCGACAATTGCCTTCGAAATCCCTGCGAATCTAGTGCTTATCATTGCCATAGGCATAATCAATCCATGGGTCCTTGTGGTGATCCTGATATCCGCCATATTGTTTATCCTTTTGGGTTTGTTTTCGCGAAAACACAGTGAAAGCGAGGTCACCAAATCCTCTCAGCTCGCCGCATTACGTTGGGAGTTCCTGAATGAGGCCTTAGCTGAAATGAGTACCATCCGTTCTGTGGGCGCCGGAGATTCATGGGTCGACCGCTTCAGAGAGATAAGTGGCAAATCGGTGATGGCAAATTTTCACAATCAAAAAATGCATGCCCGCATTAGCGCCACCGCCGGTGTAATGGGGTACACTACCGGTCTTCTGTCTCTGGCGTTATCTGCTTACTTATCAATTATTGGCCAAATTACCACCGGCACCATGGTGGCGACCATGATGATCATCTGGCGCCTCGTTGGCCCCATACAAAACATTTTTCAGTCGGCCACCTCGTTGGTGCGGATGCGTTCAAATCTTCGTCAGATCGAAAATCTAATGCGCCTAAAAGGTGAATCCGATACCGGTGTCATCCAGACCATCCGTCCCATAGTCCAGGGAACGCTCAGCTTTGCACGGGTCTCCTTTCGTTATGCTAATGATGCCGATCCGGTCCTGTTAGGTGTATCGTTCACTGTAAACCCAGGTCAACTCGTGGTGATAGCAGGCAGCAATGGCTCCGGCAAGTCAACGCTGCTTAAGCTCATTGAACGAATCTACATCCCACAGGCAGGCACAATTCGCCTGGACAATGTGGACATACGTCAGCTTACCGCCGCTGATCTTCGTGCCAAGATCAGCTATATGCCACAGAACTGCGAATTCTTTTACGGGACAGTTGCGCAAAACCTTCGGTTAGCAAACCCGGTTGCAACCGATGAGGAGCTTCAGTGGGCGATCGAAATGGCTGGTCTCACCGATGATATTAAGGCGTTACCTGATGGCTTAAAAACTCGAATTTCCAACAGTCGCTCAGAACAATTGTCCCATGGATTTCGTCAGCGTCTTTCGCTGGCACGCACCATTGTCAAACCGGCGGATCTTGTCCTACTTGACGAACCGGCGACAGGAATGGATCAGGCCGGTGAAGCAGCCTTAATGCGCTGTATTGAATGGCTGCGCGGACGTTCTACACTCATCATGGTTTCACATCGGCCAAGTCACATGCGGCTGACTGATACGGTTATCGTTATGGAACGCGGCAGTGTTGTTGCCATGGGGGCATTTGATATTGTTAAAGATAAAATCATGTCGGTGATAAGCTAATGTTTTTCAAAAATAAAACGCCAAAGTCAAATTCGGATGTTTCTAAGCAAATGTCATTGGGCAGCAGGGATCGCTATCTCCTCTCGGAGACCATTCACATTGAAGAGGAATTAATTCCCGCCTTTGTTCGTCCAATCCTGATCATTGTGGGCACAATGGTAATAGCCTTCTTCTTTTGGGCCGCCATGACCCGCATGAAAGAGGTGGCTCGCGCACCAGGAGAAATTATCCCAACTGGCCAGCTCAAGGTCGTCCAGCATCTAGACGGTGGTGTTGTGGCGGAAATTCTCACAGAGGAGCGCAAACTCGTAACGCAGGGCCAGATCCTGCTACGCATTGACGGCTCACAGGCCTTGGCCGATCTCAAACAGATGGAGGCGCGCCAGGACTCTCTCCGACTACGGGAAGTGCGTTTAAAAGCCTTTACTGACGGCCACGAGCCTGACTTTAACGCAGTTGGCACAACCCAGTCCGACTTAATTTCCAACCAGCGGGAGATGTACATCACCCAATTGGCCACGCGGGACTCGACCATTTCCATCTTGGACCGACAAATAAACCAGCGCACACAACGTATTCACCAACTGGAAACGGCCTTGTCTGTGGCCAAAGAGCACGTGGCACTGACAGCCGAACTTTCCAAAATGCGCGAAGACCTTGGCGCCCGCCGTCTGATCAACCGAACCGTTCTTTTAGAAACCAGGCGCGCTTACGTAACGGCTTCAGGCGAGGTCGCGCGTTTGCAAGAGGAAATTGGTGTGTCCAAGCAGGAATTAGCAGAGACCCAAAACCGTCGCACCGATACCATAAACCAATCGCAACGTGATGCGTTGGGTGAATTGGGGGTCGTCCGCGCTGAACTGGCAGAGGTAGATGAGTCGATTCAACGACTCAAGGCACGGGTGGATCGTCTTGAAGTACGTGCCCCCAACCAGGGGTATGTACAGGATATGAAGGTACAAACCGTTGGCCAGGTGATTCTCCCCGGAGCCCTTCTCATGCAGATTGTCCCCGATAACGTCGTCCTAGAAGCCGAAGTTCGCATATCTCCCCAGGACGTAGGCTTTGTCAGAGTTGGGCAACCCGTTAATGTGCGAGTCACCAGTTATGACTATTCGCGATTCGGAGTCGTCAAAGGAAGTCTGAAATTAGTAAGTGCCTCCAGTGTGGTAGGGACGGACAATCGTCCTTATTTCCGTGGGCTAGTAGAGCTAAAAACCCCTTATGTTGGTGACATCCCTGGGCTCAATCTGCTGAAACCGGGCATGAGCGTGGAAGCTGAGATCCTAACTGGCGATAAGACCCTGTTAGAATACCTGAGCAAACCCTTGACCGACGTCCAGTCGAAATCCTTCCGTGAGCGATAAAAGCTATAACTTTTGGCTGTCTTGTCTATTGACTTACATGGGCATACAGTAAAGTTGTGGTAATTTATGCGTGAACGCGAGTCGCCACATCCTTAGAGCTATTCTAGCTAGCTATCCTAAATGGCCGTGCCTTGAATTTTTGAAAAATAACATCCGTATATTTTTGCAAGCGGAGAGGTCATAACTATGGACGATGATAAGAACACACAAAATCAAGAGGCAGTTTTATTCGATGACGTGACAGTTCTTAGCCGTGGTGAAGCAAGTGAAGAATTGCCTCCTTCCGAGGAACTGACTGAGTCTCCTGAGCGTATCGATGGAACTGGCTACGAAAATATCCAAGCCGACACCGGCATTAACGAAGTGCGTGATACCCCTCCTCAGGATGAGGGAGATCTTCATGACGATGCCCTGGACATTGCTCGTCAGAATTTGGAAGGTGGCGAGAATGTCCCTTTTATGGATACCGATAGCAGTGGACACCAAATACCCGTTCCTCCAGTTTTCATCCCACTCCCTGAAGGTGAAATAGAAGTTGCCAACCCCGATGTGCCCAGGGACGCTCCTCTCGGGCCTAAGGCCCCTGATGTTGTAACTCCTATCGGGGGTAGAGCCCTGGATTCGTCCGACACTGATGATGATACCGACACGGATACTGATACCGACACGGACACTGATACAGATACCGATACAGATACCGACACAGACACAGATACTGATACCGATACAGATACGGACACGGATACGGATACTGACACCGACACTGACACCGATACGGATACTGACACCGACACTGACACCGACACTGACACAGATACCGACACTGATACTGACACAGACACTGATACTGACACAGACACGG
>CAZDYX010000035.1:0-16043 GCA_964509775.1 uncultured Desulfobulbia bacterium
CGAATCCCGTTCAGAAAAAAACGGACGCGGGAACCGCTCCCTTCATCCCTTTCCGATCCGAGTGAAAGGAACAAGGCCTCAATGTTCATCCAGAGAATGTTTGCCCTAACCGGATCATCAAAGATAGCTTGAAAAGTTTTGCGGTGCTTTGCAGCCATTGTCGAATAGTATCATCTTTAGATATCAAGTCAAGAATAATTCAGAATAAAAAAGATTCGGCAAATTCAAAAAGAAGTATCGATCGACTGTGGACATCTATGCCCATCTTAAAAGCTTCATATTGGGGGTAAAAAGGTGGTTTTAAGGACCTCTTTGCCCTCCTTCTTTTATCCATTTCACTATGAGTTCAATCCCCTGGCGTGGTCCGACCCAATGCCGTTCGGAAGGATAAAACCCCGCTCGGAGATTCGACTCAAAGCGTTTCAAACCGCGGCGAGTCCGGAGGGATTGGGGGCCGACTTCAGCTCGGCAAAACCGATATATGGGAAAGATTGAGGAAAAATTTTAATCCGTGAACTCAAAGGCTTTGATTACCGGCTGCTGGGAGGATGGTGTTTTTTCCGGTAAAATCTGGAACAGTTCAAGTAAAATGTTGTCCGGGGCCAGGGCCATCATATACCGCAGAGTGCCATATTCCCGGACCGATCCCCGGAATGAGAACCCCTTATCTTCCATATGAGCGATCAAACCATCCAAGTCATCCGTTTGAATTCCCAGATGATGATAAGCCCCTCCCCCGCCCGGTCGCGGCGACTGGTCGTAAATATTGATCCGTCCCGAACCGACAGCAATCATGACATTCCGGACCCCGGCGATTTCCGTATCAAAAAGGATTTGGGCACCAAACATGTCCTGCCAGAATTTAAGGGTGGCCCTTATATCCGAAGCAAAGACGTGAACGTGATGCAACCGCACCTTAAAGGATCGGTTCGATGAGGACATAGGATTTTGGCTCTCTTTCGGTAATGATGCTTTTTGAGAGTTTAAAACAAGAAAAAGATAGGAGCAAGAAGAAAAAAAGGGGGCAAGCCTCGGTAACTTTATAACTTACTGAATCAATTGGCCCCCTTTTTTTACAGGAGGGGTTTGCTTAAAAGCTTGTTTTGGGGGCCCAAAAGACCAGTTTAAGACCTTTTTTGACTCCATCTTTTTGAGCATATAGTTTCATTTCAACCGCTTCGGATGGTCCGACCCCGTTTTAAGTTTTAATTCGTCGGCGATGACATTCCGCATCCCATCATTTCTTTCGATCTTCATCAGGTATAAACGTGTTTGACAATGCCACAATAAGAAATATTAGAATCCCCACGCTAAAAGCTATCTCAATTATCGTAAATAGCATAGTCCAGGTATTTGTTGGTTGAATATCTCCATATCCTACAGTAGCAAATGTCGCTATACTAAAATAGATAAATGTTATTAAATATTTAATAGTGACAATCCATAAATTACCCTGGTATTGCGGAATATTAAATCCCTCTGTAAGCAAATATAACCCATAATATGTAACAGCAAATCCGAATAACAAAACAATAATTATCGTCATATAACTGATCAAAAATATTCTGATAAAGTCGGTCTTTAACCAAACAAACGTTTTGACGTAATAATTTCCCCCGGGATTTGTGGTAAATTCATGTCTAAAATTATCTGCAAACCCTAGAATAATCCTTCCTAAAAGAGAATTTAAGAATTCCGCAAGATTCATTACTATTAAAAAAAAGATTTCATATGGTATGAAGCGCTTATCCTGAAAAAATAATATTAAAAATGAAAATGCAAATATAAACCATGGCCACCTATAAAATAACAACAAAATGTTTTTTATCTTACTTCGTTGATTCATGTATAATGCCAAGGGCATATTATATCCTTCATTTATTGCCCTTAGCTTTTTCATATCTACTGGGGAAGTACAAATTATATCTTTAACAGCATATGTATATTTTGGCCCTTTAACAAGCAACCATTTAATATGTCTATAATATTCAAATAGTTTATAGCTTGCAACCAAGCTTAATAGAGCTAAGATTACAACATGAGGTATTGTTATTGATGAATCCATGATCGTAATCTTATTAATCGAGTAGACCTCTCTCCCTTTTGTCCAGAAACCCAAGAGAGTTTTAATTATCAATGTGCCAAATATATTCTGGAATGTGATGTCTTTTCGCGCTTTCTCAACCTTATTCCTCAAAAGGATATTCTATGACTATATCGTCTTTTTCAACCCTGAAATAGCCCCACAAGAAGTAACTCTTCAGCAGCTGATATTCTTAGTCACTAGGGTCTTAGTCTTAAGTTTGTGAACCTATTGGATGTCCCCTTGATACGGAAAACATGAAGTAAAAATAAATCTATCTACGTCTTTGCTTTTCAGCGGGGGAAGCAGAATGATAGGGGACGTAAAACATAAAAAAACGACGGGTTGATCCTTCCGTATAGTCTTCACAGAGACATTTCCAATCCAAACGCATTACGGTTCTTTGGTTGGCTCTATCTTTTGGATTATTGAATTCTTCCAGGTTCACTTTCGCCATATTTTCTTTATTCTCTATAAGCCCTTTCAGGTTCATTTCATCAAAAGGTATATCCTTTTTTGGCAAATAAAAAATACGAAAAAAAGTAACTTCATCTTCATTGTTTTCCTTATAAATACATCTAAAAAATCTACTCATTTCTTTTTTCCTGCTGTCAGCCTTTTTTTTATTATCAAACAACTCCATCCAGATTTCCGAAATCCCTCTCATTATTATCTCCTTTCAAATAAAATCCATCTCATATTGACATCAACACAATATAAAGACTCAAAGTCACGCTTCATGCTTGCACGTAGACTTCCGATAGCAAAGTTGACATGAATCCACATTCGCGGCTATCCGGTGTACCTACAATCATAGCGCGATCAAGTCCTTGATTAATTGTCTCACAGGAGGTTTCTGGGAGAAGGACACAGGCTTGGCAGGCGGCAAGGTTTGCGAGTTTGGAGCCCTGTCCGCCGAGATGTTCCGAGCACACCGGGTCAGCCGAGCACCACGATGCACGACTGAGTGCGCGCTTAATAACCGAGCCAAGGCGCTCTGGCCGCCCGAGCCGAACCAGTCCCCCCAAGGTTCCCTCGGAATCCCCGGCAGCAGTATAAATGAGGAGTGCGGCCATTGCTGCATTTTGGTCTGCGGAAATATAGAGGCGCTCACGCAAGGAGGCAGTGCTGTAGCCACACTCGAAGACGAATTGGTTAATCAGGATATGCGCCAATGTGTGCACCAGCAGATACCTGGAAGCCCAGCCGCGATTCGCGGCGTCAAGTGGTGGCAGGGTCTGGAACACGCCACCGAGACGCGAGATGAAGCCGCCATCCAAACGGCCTTCCAGCCATGTGGTGTTATCATTCTGCCATTGAGTGATGCACTGCTCATTCAGTTCGATGTAGATACCCTCACCAAAGACCTCGATTGCTGGAAGCCAACGTTCCTGCGGTTGAACGGAAGGGGTCCTGAACAATTGGTGAATCGCAGTGTCGGGCATACCGTTTAGGGGGGTGGCGTTCTGCTCCAAGCGATCGAAGCCGTAGAAAGCTCTTGTTTCACGCAGACGCTCGACGAGATTCACCCTCTGGATCCATGGAGTCAAGTCGTCAGGGACAGCAACCGGAAAGACGCTCAGATTTGGGACATGTTCCGGATCGTTGACCTCGTTGCGAATAATATTAAATTCGGCGCGGCGGAATGCAAGAAGATCTGATTCAGGATCGGCAGGCACTGATGCCCCGGCTGGTATAGTGCCTGCTAAGGGGGCGAAGAGACTTTCCAGTGAAGCTTTAATCTGTTCATCGTTACTCGCTATGCCGTGAGCGTCCAGTCCGGATTTGATCAGGGCAACCGTGCCCGCACGATTCCCCATATTCCAAATCGTTTTGGCAATACCCAGGTTTCCTGGGTCTTTTTCAATCTCTGTCCGTAACCGTATTACGGCCTCATCCTGGATCTGAAGATCCGGCAATGCAATGGCGGAGAGAGTGCGTGGGAAATAAATATTTGTCTGGTTGATGAGCGCTCCAATGAGGGGTTGCCTGCAGTCTGGCTCTGCCGCCCCCTCCCCAAGCCAAGGGCGGTCGCCGGGGCAATTGATACCGGCAGATTGAAAGGCACTCTGTTCTCCGTTTTGCACATCAGGCTTCACTGTGGTGCCGGTAAGATTGCGTCCTCGGCGACCAGGTGACCCTTCGGGACAGGAGCGACATGCCACCTTAATACTTGAGAGTTCGGATCCGCCGCGGTCAGTTAAAATGAGATTTCCATCCCCCGCGCACTGGCAACCGATCCATTCCTTCCAGGGAAATTCACAAAGGTGTCCCGCGACGCAGACCGCAATAAATCGCACCGGTTGCCATCGGCCACCACCGGGTGGATTCGAAACGCGCGCGGAGTCCAAATTGAAGCGGTGTATCTCACCGGTCTTCGTGTGGCGATACCATCGGGGAAATCTCAACGCAGGAACGTAGAGGTTCGCATTGGGTGGTGGTGTAGCCCCCCTTTTAACATGGCGGTAGTCGGGGGGTAAACAAAAGCGGTTCACGTGCAGCAAGTCGGAAAGACGGGGTTCGAACCGCTCGAACTCAGCGCGTTCATTGCACGGGGCCATCCTTCCTGGGGGTTCTTCCCAATACATAAACCAGTGATCCAGACCCGCCACAACATGCGGTACCCCGCGACGATCCGTGTAAATGCTCCCCGGCCCGAAGGGGGCAATGAGCTGGCCGATGCGGATTTGCTTGTTTCCCATGGTGAAGGCCTCCTTAAGGTTTTCCCGGCGAATTGGCAGGAGAGACGGTGAGTGTGCCAGGGGGTGCGTTTGCGAACACCGCATCAGCAGAGTAGCCATGAGTGATGTTAAGTTCGGCGCTGCGGTCTACCTGCCGCATGCTGCTGGGCACGATAACACCGCGACTTTTCTGATGACCGCTGGCAAACTGTCCCGGCCATAGCATGAGATATTCGCCATCTGTTCTCGGTGGGAATTCCTCCCATTCCTGAGGATTTTGCCTCCACTTCTCTTCCAGATCATTTCGAACCCGCAGTAATTCCGCGAGTGACCGGGCCTGATCCTCCGGTATCTGGACCGCGGAGCAGCGGGTCCAGAGCAGTTCAAAACCGGCCTCGATTGCGGCAGCATAGGCGGCGTGATTTTGAACAGAAGCGTTGCTGTGCTGCCTTGCCCAAGCGAGCAGAGCGCCCGGCAATCCACGTTTAATGGCAGACAACGCGAAAGGGGTAGCTGTAGTCGGCTCGACGCGTTCGTAAAGGCGGCGATGGTAGCTGTGGAACTGTTCGAAGTGGGAACGGTCGCGGCTCTTGGATGGATTGTAGATCATCAGAATAAGGCCAGGGCGTTCCCACCAACGGCGACCTACGCGACCGGTGACCTGGATATAAGTGGCACTTGTCTTTGGCTGACCGACTACCCCCATTAGCGAGAGACGATCTATATCCACGCCGACTTCAATGATGTTTGAGGCGAGACAGGCATCGATCGTCTTGCTGTCGACCGCCGCCACATGGGGTAAGGACAACCAATCCATCATGCGCACGATCTCGGTATGAGAAAGGCGGCCGGTGAGTTCCTCAACGATCCGGAGGTTGCGCCGATTGTCGTTGGCAAAATCCTCACGGTTAAACATGAACTTGAGCCGCGAGCGAATGTCAGAATCGAAAAGGGTCCTGGCACCTCCGAGCTCGCGAATGCTGTTGTAAAAAGTGAGTAGGGTCCACCAAGGATCGCGGAATTCCGGGGCAAATGAAAATGGCCTGAACAGCGCGGAGGAGAAAACGCGGACTTGAGTCGTGAGTACGGATCCGTAATCGCTTGCGTGAATGCCAAGGTAGAGGTGACCATCGAGAAGTTTTCCCGACTTATCACGGGCGTATTTGCCGAAAAAGGAATCAGCCATTATCAGCCCCGGATTAGGAAACAATTGGGTCCGCACTCGTGCATAGAGAGAATTCACCTGTTCGGCAGCCCCACGAATGGTTGCGGTGGAAGCGATGAGTTTGGGTTTAATCAAAGTGTTATCCCTATTATAAGAACACAAGCGCTCATATACACCTTCATAGAGAGCATACATGGTCCCAAGCGGGCCTGAAATCAGATGCAGTTCATCCTGAACGATCAGGCCCGGAGGGATGGATTCCTGATGCAGATCACCGTCGACAAAACGCCGACCAAACAGTGCGCCGGCCTCAGGCCGATAGGCAATAATGGCGAATTTGTCCGCAGTGGCTATGACGAGTGAAGGCGGATGCTGGTAAATCCGCTCGTCGATTACCTCTACGGGCAACCAGCCCTCTGGAAATTCCTGGCCAAAGGAACAATTGTTATCAGGACAGTTCAGGAGCGGGCCGTTATTGGCGTCCTCGATAATCCCTTTCGTTCGCACCGAGTTCCACTGATTCTCGCGGACGCCTTTGGGCGGCTTGCCCTTGCATCGCCCAATCTCGGAACGGCACCACGGGCATTCCGTAAGAACAAGGGGGTTTCCTTCTTTGTCGCCACGACGAAACATGTCGAGTTCAGTTCTGGCAACGCGAATCGTGTTGGGTGATCCCTCGCTGCCGATCCACAAACCGAGGGAGAAGCGCCTGCCAGGAATATCACCCATCCCGTGACGTTGAGGATTGCGTCGGATATATTCCATTGCGCAAATCAGACTCGCCGCGCGCTGAAACTGCTGTGTCGTCAGCATTCTCAGGGTGTAGCGCATAAGGACATTGGTACCATCACGTCTAAGCTCGGAGTCGGCGCCAACCATCAATAATCGCTCGTGGAACATGAAGAATGCCATTACCGCGAGATAGGCTTCGGTCTTGCCGCCGCCGGTCGGGAACCAGATGAGATCAACAATTTTCCGTTCCTCCGATCGACTGTCACTCACTCCACCCAATGACATCAACAGGAAGGCGATCTGGAATGCGCGCCATGTGCCGAGTCGTCCTGCATCCTCCAGGCCGTTTTCATAGATGCTCCACGGAGACTGATGTTCCCCCTGTGGTGTTACGCGCTGCAGAGTCGCAACCCAACTCAGTGGACGTCTAACCAACTGTTTGGTCGCGATCTGTTGGAGAAACATGGCGAGGGTGGCGAAACGAAAGGCCCGCCGAACCCGCTCATCACTCCTAAGCAGAGTGATGCCTGCGTTTATGCGGCTGAGACAGGCTTTACACCCATCCAAATGACGATTAGCGACGGCTGCGAGGTGCTGGGGGAGCCTGGATGCCTCCTCGCGGCTGAGTTGAATCCAGGCAGCATAGCCGGCAGTAAGGTCCTCAAGAGATTGCCATGCAGGGCCGGTGCCGTCGTCAGGGAGGGTGGCCAGAGCGCGCATCGAGAGTTGGATCGGACGACCGTCCACCTCGATGACAGGGGTCATACTCGGCAACTGAACGGCAGGCATGACGTCGGCGTAGAGTGTTAAAGGCTTCCCGCCCGGTTCGGTATCCCACCCGGCAGCGCAGCCATGACCTATACCCCAAGTAGCATACTCGCGATAGAGTAGTACCAGGGACTGTTCCTCTGGGTCAAGCTGGGTAAAAGGACGCCGGCTCTCTGGATACTTTTCGAATTGGCCACCGGAAACCTCTACTTCAAAGAACGTCTGGTAAAGAACAGACTCGCGGGGTTCCTGCGTTGGGGACAGGGATGTAGAATTCCGAAGAACAACAGTCAGCAACCAAACATCTTCTTGGTCCGGAAGCTGACGCGGAAAGACGTCAAAGCGAAGAGCCACCGGAGAACCTTCCGGCATCATCACGTCTTTGCGGATCACCTTTCCAGACACGAACTCGGATCGCCCCACGGCAACTCCTGCATCGGAGAGAACAGCTGGGAGCCGGCGCCAAGCGGGTGCATTTTTCTTGCTCCCATCTTCGCCAATCCAGCACCGAAGGCATGATTCGTAACGTCCATTCAATGGAAAGGGGGGAGCACTCTCGGCCTGCCAGGAGAAACGCCGACTTTGGGGCAACTGCAAAATTACCTGACCTTTCAAGTTCATCTGAACGCAGAACGAGATTCCAATGGTTGAAGGATGCCTGATGTCCGCACTCGTGACCTCAAAGTCTTCCGAGTCATCGAAGCCGACACCAGGTTCTTCCAGATTGTCTTGGCCATCCACGCGCATCTCATCAGGATTATAATCAGGTTCCTCGTCCGCCTCCGGTTCGGCGCCGATAGAATCAGTAGCCTGCAATGCGGCTTCATCGTGTGTAGGGGTGGTTGCCGGGGCCCCTGACGGGTGAAGAAGTCCCACACCATATTTCCGATATGGAGTTTCACGTTCGAAATACAGTAATTCCTGCAGATCCCAGTTTGAATCAGGTCGCCATGCGAGCGGACCTCGGCGCAACGGGACGGGATCTGCAAACTCACGATTAATGAACTCAACCAAAACCGGCTCCTTAAGCGGCCGTGATGGACCGACGAGTTCACCGCGAATCCATTTTATCATCTCGGATCTTTCGCTCATAAATCAGCCCTCCCTGCAAACCACTTCAAGATAGTTCCCTGGGAATTCTTGTCGCATAGAACGCGAACGGACTCGGTGGCGCGAGTTATCCCGGTGTAAAACAAATCCCGTTTAAAATCCAGATCGTCAAGAATCACATCGGTAAGAATGATAACCTTGTTCTCCAGGCCTTTGAAAGCATGGACACTTGCATAATCCATAAGTTCACCTTCCTGCCATGCCGGAATCAGTTTGTATCCTGCGTTTTTAAGGCGCACTGCGGCGCTCAAATGATCAGCCCGGAACGACAGCAGTGTGATTTCCGACGGTTTGTAGCCATAAGCTTTTAACTCCCTGAGCCACTGACCGAGCCTGTCCAACTGTTCCTTATCCTGGTCGTAGAAGAAAATGTCGTAGTTATGCACTCCACCCCCGGAGCGCAGGTAGCCAGTATAGATGGGACCGCTCAGGCCGGCCAACCGGACCGCAGTGTCCCCTACGATTCGGTAGTTGCGGCAGTTCTCGGATAGTTTCCAATTCACCGGCCGGACAGATTCGACCAGTGCTGCGAAGCTCTGCTGCACCGGCTCACGTTCAGCGAGAACCTGATTGTCGAAATCGCCGAAGAGTGCAAAGGCACCTTTCTCCACACCGCCAGAGAGAAACTGAGCGAGGCATTGCCAAAGTCGTGGCCTTGCCAGAAGATCCTGTGCCTCATCGAGGACGAGATAATCGAAAATGGCGGTGGCTTTGAAATCCGGGTCCGTGAGACGCTCTTCCAGCTCTTGCGGTAACTCGGTTTCCCAAAAATCGCGCGAGGGATTGCCGGGGATTTCAACTCCCGTCATCTCAGCCATGACGCGGATTGCGCGACCGGCCACCAGATTCGGGAGGGCAGAACTGGTTTTTTCAATCCTTTGTTTTATCCATTCCCCTACCAACTGGTTGTAGCATAGCAAAGCCACGCGAAGTCCCTTCTCTGCAGCGCGTCGGGCGACCTCCATGGCAATGAGAGTCTTGCCGGTGCCAGCCCCGCCTGAGACAACCAAACGGTCATTCCACGCAGCGAGTTGCAAAACGGGCTTCTGCTGTTCACGCAAAACCTTCTCAATCTCCACCTCGCGGCGCATGATTTCCTCGCGGGCATCAGGACGGAACTTCTGAATCGGCACGCAACACTTCACAATGGTGGCAATTTGATCATGAGAAAGCTGATGATCGAAACGTAAGAGCTTCTCATCTGCAGCGATGTTCTGCTCCATTCTGTTCTTCAGGTTCGCGCAGAATGCATTGCCGCTGTCAAATGCCCGGAATCCTCGTAAATCCATTAATTCCCATGACTGGACTGAAAGATTGGGGGACAAATCAAACGTAGCCCGCGGGAAAATGCAGCAATGGACAATGGGAATCCGCTTAAATTGCGGGGCGAGTTCCGTCAAACGGCGGTAAAACGTATGCCGTCCGTCGGACGCCTGCTTGAAAGGCGAACGTTTGATCGTTTCGGGATACCACCGATAACCATCAAAGACAATGTTCTCGTGGGATTTGACCTCAATGCAAAGGATGCCAGTATCTGGAACGATGACGACGAAATCAATCTCTGTCCGGAGACCGCGATTCCACGGCGCGAGATCGAGGGAATGCAACGCTACCCAGTCGTCAGGTCCGGCGGCAAGCAGGTTGAAGACGTCGCGTTCGCCGGGAGGCGTGCGGTCGTCCATAAAGGAAGGAATCAGTCGCGCCATTGATCAATCACGTTAAGTTCACGGACAAATTTTAGTTCAGTCTCCGGAGCTCTAAAACCCTCCTCGATACCACACACCTTGAAAAACAGGAAGCCACCCTTCAGCTCACTGTCGGCAGGAAGAGTCAGAATGAAGCCCTCATTCGCTAATGCCTTCTCACGAATTTGGGGGAGGAGGTTTTTGAGAATCACGAACTGTTGCTCTGCTACAATTTCCTGTTCCAGAAAGCCGGTCTGAATCGCTTCGCCCCGCGACCGACGGACTTCATTCCACGCGAGTTCCCATAATGGAGCCAACTTCTGACGTGGATCATTGTCCCCCTCGTCCCTGATCCCCAGCACTCGCAGGAGAATCTCGAAGTGCTTCTTTTGCTGGGGAGCGTGGATGACAGTGCTCGGCGGTTTGCACCAATGCCTGGTGGCGTTACCCAAATACACCAGCTTGAGGCCGGCAGCGCGAAGGCGCCTGATCAGCCCGGCAGCATCAGTCTGCAATTCCTGCTCTATCCTTACTCTCCAGATCTGGCTGTAATGGCCATGCTCCACACTTACACCGCCAAGATCGACGTCGTCCACAAGGGGCTTGATAAAGAACATGCCCTCAATAAGAGTATCACCGGGAATGCGAAAACCGATTGGTTCGCGTGCCGAGGGAGCGGGGTCGAAGCTTAGAGCTCGGGAATGAGGGGGATAGAGAATGCCATGCGTCCCGTCGATTTGCATAAGCGTAGCTGGGCGCTTCTCTCGCGGCCGATCCATTCCCCTGAACACCCTCAATTCATCCGCCTCAGAGACATATCCGCCAACGACTCCAGGATCTTCGCCGGAGCGGGTCACCCGCGTAATCCACTTCACGGGGCTACCGCCAGTGCTCACACCCACAGTGGTAGGCGAAGCTGGATCGTAACCGAAGTCCGGCTCGTCGTTGCAGCCAGCCCAGACGATTTGCAAAAGTGTTCCGAATCTGGGTGCGGTAAGTAAGGCGTCTGGAGCCGAGCCCCAGCCGCAGGGGCGAAGCGGTCCAACCTTTATCAAGACATCGAATGGCTCGGCTTCGCGGTAGTCCCGTACCGAGTGAAGGAACATGTTCTCTTCAAGGGGCAAGTCGCCAGGCGCGATGAGGAGTGATTGAAAGTGGGGTCGCGCCCTACGGTGACAGTAAATTTTGAAAGTCCACCCCTGAGAACGCAGCTCCTGAAAAATTGTGTGAAGTTTTTCCCGCACGGGGTTCTCAGTGTATGGAAGGTCTTCCGCCGCATGGAGGGCCGTCTCGTAGAGGGCACGGATATCTGACCCCCAGCGAGTCTGGACCGCCTCAGGCTCACTGAACTGATCCAACAGGGCATCTCGCATCGAGTGCTCGAAAGGCACAGGAACCGTGAGCCACTCCGACAGAAACGTCCGTAACCCGTCTGAAATCTCCAGGGCCTCCTGATCATCAGAGTCGCGAAGCTTTAACACAATTTGACGCAGGCTTCGACGCAGGGCGCCGAAGGTGGCTGAGGCAATCTCGTACCGTTCAACAATCCCACCCTCGTGTCGTTCCAGGAAATCAAAAACCAATGAGGCCGCAACAGGCATCAGGAAGTCCTCCTTCTAAGAATCAGGAGGCTAATCCCGCGTGGCGCAGCTGGGAGTCGTCCAAGCATTTCAGAATCCTCGTCATACCATTGGCGCAAGCCGAGCATTTTATTGCCGACATCCTCCAGATGATCGCGATCCACGGTCCGATGAATGACGCCGATGACATCAGACCGTTGGAATTCTGACCGGGAAAGGACCTTTAGAAACGATGTGTCACCGTCTGCGACGACCAAGTCTGGCGCAGACGCTTGGCGGTCGAAACGTTCGGTTCTGGCGTTAAAAAAGGTAATGCGTGAGACGAAATCGGACTGAGACCATCCGTAAATGGTGAGCAGATCCGGAAGGCGATGTTCGCCGTTCTCAAAGCGGAAACGAACTGAGGCGCATGCCTCGCGTGTTGCTGTTTCCCCGACAAGGCGCCCAGCGAGGCAGAGGCCAGAAAACGACCTTCGGAGATTATCGGGAATAATTTGAGCATCGTCAATAATTCGGATGTATGCCTCCCCGGGCAAGGCACCCTCCGGGTTGATCAATTGAAGCGGCGGTTCACCGTCAATTCGCCAGTCGGTAGCATATTTGGGGTTCTGCCACCTAGTTAGACTTTTGCGAGGGAGGCAAACCCACAAACTCCTCTCCACGAAATCGGTTCGCTCCGAAATCTGATACAACTTTCCTCTCTTATCCCGCACCCGTCCGGACGCCTCCTCAGTATAGCTGCAACCCTTTAATTCTGGGTGGCAGCGCATATTGCAATCGCGGCAGCTTTCCAAGTATTGGCGCGCATATCGCAGTTGCGCATCGTAATGCCCTTCGACATCGTTGGCATTAGGACTTCCTAAGTCTCTGATAAGGGCACCGAGTGCAATAAGGCCGGCTGCAGCCGAGTCGCAAGGCATGGAAATAAGGGCGATTCTTCGCTGCCCCAAAACACCACTGAGCCATTGATATCCCAACCGCAGAGAAAATGCGACCCATTGGGGAACCGGCCGCCAAGCCTGATTAGCCTCAGAAAAGAACATGTTGATTTATTTAAGGAATCTTCGGGATTATCCGTCTTATTGTTAAACGGACCGCCATGATAAGAGCTGTCATAACGTCCTTTGTCGCCGCAACGTTCATATGCTTTTCTTGCTTCGAGTCTTCTTCAGAAATAGAGTAAGCTTTTGCTCAACCAGCTCTAAATTTGCAAGCTCGCATTCCCAGATTACCAAAACACCCCATCCCATTTGATCAAGTTCATGTACTGCCTTTTCCTGAGCAATCACATTTTGCTCAAACTTCTTTTCCCAAAATTGAACCCTGCTTTTGGGATTGTAGGCGTACTTGCATCCATAATGCCGATGCCAGAAACACCCGTTAACAAAAATTACGGCCTTATATTTTTTTAATACAATATCCGGTTTTCCTGGCAAATCTTTCTGGTGTAGCCGGAATCTGAAGCCGAGCTTAAACAAAGCAGACCGGACGGCTTTTTCGGGAGTTGTGTCTTTATTTCTTATTCGTGACATATTCCAGCTTCGTCGTTCTTTAGTCAAGCGGTCCATGCTATTCGGTTAGCCCACATTTCTTCAGAAGTCTGAATACCGACGCTGCTATCTGGTTCGCCAGCAAGGGCGGTACTGCATTTCCAACCTGAGTATATTGAGCGGTCCTTGGCCCGCAGAAATAATAGTTATCGGGGAATGTCTGTAATCGAGCCACCTCTCGAACGGTCATGCTTCGGCACTGGCAGGGATCTGGATGAATGAAATAGTGACCATCCTTCGCCAGATGGCTTGTCACAGTCGAAGACGGTCGATCCGGCAATTGCACATGGAATCTGTCATCAAACATCCCATTCCTGGCGGATTGAGGGGCGTTACGATGATTGGGGAACAGTTCGAGGGGAAAATCTCGAAGTACGGGCGAGCGGTGCGCTGTTCTGGCATAGCAGGCGGCATACAGGTAGCGGTGCAAATCCGAGGGAATATGTAGCCGGGTTGTGTGATTACACGCTCCTTGAAGCAGCGGATCAATATACCAGTCTGGACGGTACTGAGTTAGCGGCCTGCATTTCACGAACTCTCCACCGCAAGAAAGATGCTTCGTAGAAAGAAAGTACAAGGCTTCTTTAATTGCTTTTCTAACCGACTGATCTGAGACCCCCGGATGGCCATTCATGAAGGAACAGGCACGGATTTGCATGATCCTCTCACGCCAACTACCAAGGGCATCATCTACCCTGGATAAACCACTACGTACTTGTGGCAAATCGGAAATAACCTCATCGACTGAAACAGGATTTCCTTTTGCCAAAAGTGGAATGCTGTCCGCAGATAAATCGTTTCTGACTCCAAGAACAATAAGGCGATGTCTTGCCTGGGGTATTCCGTGGTACTCCATTGGGACAATAAACCTGCGTAAGTCCTCCGTTTGCCCATTCTTGCTATGAACGAATGAAACCAAAGAGTAGCGAGTTCTGCGTCTACCATCAGCAATATCTCTGCGTTCCCGAATGACGGCATCACAAGGAGAGCGCAAGTCCTCCAGTATCCTCTCAAAGACCCTTTGATTCTCCAGAGTGGCGGACAGGAGTCCCTGCACATTTTCCATGATAAAGATTGCTGGATGGTGATCAGCGAGCACCTGGAGATATTCCAAATAGAGGCGTTGGCGCTTGTCTTTCGTTGCAGAATAATTTGGATTCCCCCTGTTTCTGGAGCGGCCCATAATGGAATAGGCTTGGCAGGGAGGACCTCCCAAGAGAACGAAGTCGTTATATTTCTCAAGGGCTTTTCTGATGAAATCTCGAATGGTCTGCGGGTCGTCCATGCCAAGCTCCGCAAGCAAAGCGGAATTCATCGCCTGAAATGCCTGTTCGGGATATGCGTTAAAAAGACGATTCCGCCGCTCTGGCTCTGGTTCATCTGCTCTGCGAAGGTATTCGTAGTATTCTTCTGGCGCTGGTCCCGGTGCAAATTGCCGGAAGAAGGAGCGAAGCGTCAGCGTTTGATGGGCGTATCGATCTTTCTCGATGGACAGGGCGATTTTGAATGGGTGCCGACCATCAGATGCCTGCAATGCCGAAAAACCTTCGCCAAGTCCTCCGGGTCCTGCAAAGATGTCAATAATAGGAATAACTCTAGAACTCATAAAATTATTATAATTTATTGCCCTAACTTTAACTATTTTTATTAATGAAATGAAGCCAAACCTTGAATCCCCTTCCCCTTACACTCAACATTAAAAAACCCCATCTTCTTTTTTAAGAAATGGGGGCTTGTTGCTTCATGGACCAGCCTTTCGGTTTGGGGTTGCCTGTTTGAAAAACTCTGATTTAGGATGAATAAAATAAAAACATATCCTTCACTTAAAGTCAATCCAAAAGGAAATTAATTTATGTAGGAAATCCGCTATCACCTGGCCGCCCCCAAGACCTTTTATTCCTGCCAAGTTTGTCCCACCCATGACTTATCTTCATTAAATCCTTAGAGAATACAATTTAGGGGTCGGGCCACGACAATTTGCTGATTATTCATAATTACTTTCAAAAGAATAGGTGTTTTTATGGCCTATATCGCGCTTTTCAGGCCCCAAAAGAGCATTATAGGAAATAGCTTCTTCCCGGAGTTGATACCCTTCACCGCCTTTTTTGACTTCCCTCCCTATGGCTCTGAAGCCCAAGAGTCCTTTTACCTTCTCGATGAAAGTTTTACTTCCTACGGCAATACTATCCGTCCATTCATCCTGACGGCTTTTCGATCCATCTCCCAAGTATTCCTCAAGCCATCCTTTGTGGATTTCTTTAAGTTTCTCATAGGACTCGGTTCCAAACAACCCTTGCAACCTTTCATAATCGATCAACACATTTTTTCTTCGTGGCATTTGAATTTCATTATATCCGCAAAAAGGCCAGGATGACGGATGGCTGACTACACCGGCACGGACCATATTCGTATCGATATAGGCCATGCATCGTGCCAGATGATCGCCGCTCTCTACTGCTGTGGCATGATATCGATCTTCCCAGTAGGCCCCTTTTCTATTTTTTCTCTGATTGTATTCCTGCCCCGTTCGTCCCGCTACCAATTGCATCGAATTGGGAATGACATCCCTCCCTCCATCATCTTCAACGAGCAGGTGAATATGTTATGTGAAGTTCCGGATTATGTGAAGTTGGCCCCCTTATTTCACTGATTTTCTTTATTCTGACCCCTTTTTTAACAATTTACTAAA
>CAZDYX010000036.1:0-6303 GCA_964509775.1 uncultured Desulfobulbia bacterium
GTATCCGCGCGCTGAATTATTGCTGATCAGTTTCGACAAGCCGGCGGTTTTGGAAGCGCCGTCGGAAACACAACCCTTGCTGTCAGAGACTGGTTGCTTGGTAGCCAAGCGACATACCCAAGCGACATACCCAAGCGACATACTGATTGTCGTTCTTAGATTGATGGTAGATGTTAATCCGGCAATTAAATACTTGTCATGCCGGATTTGATCCGGCATCCAGTTCCTTCTGGATTTCCGCTCCCCGATCGGTGTCGGGGACAGGTTTCGCGGGAATGACGTATTTGGATATTTTGTCGCCGGAGCAATAGGATGACTCTTGTTATCAGCTTACAGACAAAGTGTCAAGGTATGTTCATTTCCCTTTTGATGGTGAATCCAGTCCCCCGGTGTCCTGGATTTGGGGCTTTTGTCCGGATGGTACGAAGCTGGTAACACATGACTTCGTTTTCTGGTCTTCGGCCCGGTGCTCATAAATCGATCCATTCGTCAAGCACTTTCTGCACGAACAGCGTCCCGTCTCTAATGACATATGAAGATGTGACCCCGGTAATCCCCGAGTCATAAGGATAACCGATCTAATCATAAAGTTCTATCGATATTTTCGATTTGACATATAGGTTGTATTGGGATATCAAGCGATTCACGTGAGCGGGACAGAATCTGAGGGAAATTTAGGGGGCGGCTACCAGCGAAACCGGCCAAGTTAACGACTGGTAGCCCACCCTGGCATGCGAAGAGGGAGAACTCCCTTTTTCGCATGCCCCTTATCCTACCTAACTTCCCTTTGTAAATCAATATTATTCATATCCGCCCGCGAATTCGAAACTGTGGGAAACCGATTTCGTATGGTATTCGGAACGGCTTTCACTTGTGGGACCAGAGAGATGCCATGCGTCAGCCTTCTATTTTTGCCGGCATAGATGTGGGGTCGCTTGCTGCCAAAGCAGTGCTGGTTGATTGCGGCCATATAATTGCGCAAAGCACGATCGCCACGGGTGCCAGTCCACAACAGGCAGGGAAAGAAGTCTTTGAGCAGGTACTCCTGCTGGCAGGTTGCGGCTCCGGGGATATAGCGTTTATCGTCGGCACGGGATATGGCCGGATTGCCCTCCCGTTTGCGCACCGGACCGTCACTGAGATCACGTGCCACGGAAAAGGCGCCTATCATGTGCATTCCGGAATTAGAACCGTCATTGATATCGGAGGGCAGGACAGCAAGGTAATTAGACTGGACGAGGCCGGCCGTGTCTATGATTTTGTAATGAACGATAAATGCGCGGCCGGGACCGGACGCTTTCTGGAAGTCATGGCCAGAGCGCTCGAGCTGGAATTGGACGAACTCGGCGAATTTTCTCTCCGGTCGGAAAGGCCGAGCCTGATAAACAGCACCTGCACTGTTTTTGCCGAGTCCGAAATTATTTCGCTTCTCGCACAGGGAGAGACCAAGCAAAACATCACCGCAGGCCTTCATCTCGCGATAGCCAGGCGCGTAAGCAATATGGCTGCACGCGTGGGCATACAACCCGAGGTGGTTTTTACAGGTGGGGTGGCCAAGAACGTGGGACTTCGCAAGGCGCTGGAGGACGCTCTCAGTATGCGTTTTGCGCAGATGGACATAGATCCGCAACTTATGGGAGCTCTTGGTGCGGCCATCGTGGCGAAAGAAGAATACGAGAGGAGAGGATGATCATGGATTTGAAGCCGAAAGAGACTATCGGTGAGGTAAGGACCGAACTCGCCCTGAAACTCGAGATGGCGAAAGATGAAGGCAAAAAGGTGGTAGGGTTCATGTGCTCCTATTTCCCGATTGAGATGGCGCTGGCGGCGGGTGCCATATCGGTAGGTCTCTGCGGCACAACGGAAGAGCCCATTGCTGCCGCGGAAAAGGTGCTCCCTGCAGACCAGTGCCCGATGGTCAAGGCCACGTACGGCCGGTCTGTCTCCGGGACGTGCCCCATATTTCCGCTTGCGGATTGCATAGTGGGGGAAACGACGTGCGACGGCCGCAAGAAAATATATGAACTTCTGGCGCGTGAAAAACCGATGCACGTTATGGACCTCCCGCAAAAACCGGATGAAAGGGATGCTCTCGTACACTGGACAGCCGAAATGCGGAAATTGAAGGTCTTTCTCGAAGGGCAATTGGGCGTCGTGATCTCAAACAAGGATCTGCGGAAGGCCATCAAGCAGATCAATAAGGAACGTCGGCTTCTGAAAGAGATTCATGCCTGCCGGAAACACCATCCGGTACCGATTATGGGCAGGGACCTCGTAGGGTTGAGCACCAAATTCGGCTACACCGTCGACCGCAACGAGTATGTTTCAAAGCTCTCTACGCTGCTCGATGAACTCAACCGCCGGATCAGAGAGAAGGAATTTGCCTGCTCCCCGGCCAGACCACGGATATTGTGGACCGGCCTGGGAAATAGCCTCGGGTGCGACAAGGTGCTGAAATTGGTTGAGGAATGCGGTGGGGTAGTCGTATGCCAGGAGGGATGCGGCGGGGTAACACGCTTCGACGATCTTGCGGATGAGGAAGCAGAGGATCCCATTCAGGCCCTGGCCGAACGTTACCTTCGGGTCACCTGCTCCTGCATGACCCCGAATAACTCCCGTTTCGAGCAGATTGACCGACTGATAAGAGAGTATCAAATCCAGGGCGTAATCGATCTGACCTGGCAATTCTGCCACACTTTCAATATCGAATCCTACAGGGTCTCCGAGCTGGTTAAGAGGAAGCACGGCCTTCCCTTTCTTCACATAGTTACGGACTTTTCCAAATCCGACGTGGGACAGCTCAGGGTTCGGGTTGAAGGATTCATAGAACAGGTGACTATGGGGAGAAAGCATGCCTCTGATAGATGCGCACAGAGTTAGGAAAGCCTATGCTAACGGACAAGGAAAATGCATGGTCGCATTAGACGATTTCAGTATACAGGTGGAGGAGAAGGAGTTTATCTCTATTGTCGGGGCAAGCAGGGTCTTCTGTTTCAATAGGTAATAGAGGCGGATATCAATTGCAGAAGAGGAGGTTAAGGTGGATAAGATAATGGTTAGATTATTTTTTATTTCGGTATTTGCGGTCTTTTTTAGTTTAACTCAAATTAGTTTTGCCCAAGACACAGAAGGGCCTAAGGAAGAAAAAACTGCAGAGGTAGAGGTAAAGGATAACCAAGTAGAATCCGCTGAAAAGGAGAAACTTGTGGTATTGGAAGAAATCGTTGTAACTGCAACAAGGACTGAAAAGGAGGCAGCGACAGCTCCTGGAAGTATCTCTGTTGTTACAAAAAAGGATATAGAAAAAAGAAACATCCAGACCATTGATCAGGCATTAAATACCCTTCCGGGGGTATTTAACACTCGCGTCAGACTTACGGACATTTCTCCGCAGATTACTTTGAGAGGGATGCCATGTGGGCTAGGAAGGACATTGGTTATAATGGATGGCATAAACCTTGTTGATCCCATGTTGGGAAACTTATATGGATTTGCGGGATTAGCGCCAGAGGAGGTAGAGAGGATTGAGGTTGTTAAGGGGCCCTTCTCGAGCCTTTACGGTGGTCAAGCAATGGGAGGAGTTGTAAACATTATCAAAAAGATGCCCGAAAAAAGGGAATTTACAATAAATAGCGGCTATGGCTCAAGCTGGGAAAGGGGTGAGGCAGCGGATGATTTAAGAAGATTCTATGGATCCTATGGCGATAAATTAAAGGATAAACTGAGTATCTTTCTGAGCTATGGGATTAAGGAAACAAACGGTTTTCCCACCCTCTATAATATTCAGAAAACACCGCCACCAGCAGATATTACAGGCTGGTCTTACATAACAGACACGATGGGTAACCCCCGGTATTTGATAGGTGACAAAGGCGACACCGCGTGGTGGAATGACAATATAACCCTTAAGGCAGGATATGACTTTTCTAAAACTTCAAAGATTAATCTCTCATTTTATAGAACCACTTTTGAGACTCACTATGATGATCCCCATACTTACCTGAAGGATGCAGCAGGAAATCCTGTCTGGTCATATGGGACTGTAGGAGAATCTTCTTTTCTTTACTACTATGATATGTATAGAGAACAAAATTTCTACAATACGAGCTACGAAACAGAGATATCTACGGTTAAATCAAAACTCTCCTTTAGTTATGTTGATAGTATTTTCGGAGCTGGAATTCCCGGCAGTGCATCAACAAGTTCTGGTGGACCTGGAACGGAGTGGGAGAACCCATTTGACAGATATTATAATGTTGAATTGCAATTTACCGTCCCTCTATTTGAGAGACATCTCCTCACCTATGGAGGTTTCTTCGGACATAACCGGGGGCAGATGGATGAGTATAACCGCACAAACTGGACGGATGAGGATACCAGGACCGACCTCATCTACCGATCTAAGGGTAAGGACAGGACATATGCCTTATTTGTTCAGGATGAGATAATGATTCTTGATAACCTGACCGCATATATAGGTTTCAGACAGGATTGGTGGGAAACATACGATGGTTACGTCTATCAGTCAGGTGTCGCTGGTTATCCTATAAATTATGATTCAAACGCTGAATCGTCCTTTAGCCCAAAGGTTGCCCTTGTATATAACCCATTTGAAGGGACGACTCTCAGGGCATCTGCAGGGAAGGCTTTCAGGCCTCCGACAATTGTTGAACTTTACAGGACATGGACTGCCCCAAACGGAATCACTTATGCTGGGAATCCTAATTTAAGTCCGGAGACTACAAGATCATGGGATATTGGTCCTGAACAGGCACTATGGAAAGGGGCGAAGATAAAGGCTACATATTTTGAGAACTATATGGAGGACTTCATCTATCGTGGAATGACTACATCCACCCTTTACCAAAATGAAAATGTTGGTAAGGCTGAAAGTAAAGGTATAGAGCTTGAGGCAGAGCAGAGCTTTGGCAATTGGCTCAGACTTTATGCAAACTTCACTTATACCGATTCAAAAATAACGGAAAATTCGGCGAAACCAACTACTGTAGGTGAGAGTTTGACAATGCTTCCCGATAAGATGTTCAATATCGGTGCTGACCTAACCGAAGGCCCCTTTTCTGCCAGCATTGTTGGTAGATACGTAAGTAAAGTCTATAAAAATGATGACAACAGTGACAGCGTGGATAATGTCTATTACTCATACGACCCATATTTTGTTACAGATGCAAAAGTCTCTTACAATATTATGAAATTTGCGACCCTCTCCCTTTCTGTGGATAATATCCTTGACGAGGATTACTTCTATTCGGATAAGGCGCCGGGCAGGTCATGGTTTGGGGAATTAACATTAAAGTTTTAATAAAATGTGAGCAGTGAACGTCTATGAGAGGGGGATATATCGTGTACAAGCACAATCGAGCGGCAAAGCAGAAAGCCTACGAATCAAGCGTTCAGAGCGCAGTCGCCGGAAATATACATCCGGTTCTCGCCTATGCGAAGATCACACGTGAATGTAACACGTCATGCGGGTACTGTGTTGAACGGCATATGCTCATCAACAATGACATGGGGCTTAAAGAATGGAAGCGAGCGGCTGATATTGCTTACCTGCTGGGAAATCGGAGCATTAGTCTCGTCGGCGGTGAACCTCTACTCTCGCCCCACGTGTTGGATCTCGTTGAATACATCTCCGCGCGCGACACATACGTCTCGATTTCAACCAACGGCCACTGCCTTAATGAAGAACTTCTGTATGCGCTGGATGAGGCAGGATTGGATAACCTCAACTTCTCTATTGACACTTTGGGGAACGACGGACAGCCGCAGTTCGGCAAGGATCTTACCCCGGAGCTGGAGCGTATTCTACAACGCATCACCGAGTCAAAGTTCAGATTTAAAACCAGTGTAGCCGCGGTGGTAACGAAATACAACTTGCCCATACTGCCGGAGATGCTTCGCCGCTTTTCCGCGCTCGGCATGCCGATCAGCTTCAAGTTGATGATGAGAGGTGTGATCAACCAAAGCTATACAGAAAAGCTCGCTGTCGGCGAAGAAAACCTGGATGAAGTCGAGCGAATGATCGGGAAGTTGTTGGCGATGAAATCTAATGGAGCCCTACTCGCCAACGATGATTTCACTCGGTTAAGAGTGAAGATGGGTGTTCGCACTCCGGCCGGGGTGTATCAGATGCACCTGGGAGATTCATCTCCCCATAGTTGCAATGGGGGCGCTTATGACTTACCCGTGGATAACGACGGGCGGCTTGGGACTTGCTGCACCGGATTGACTTCATCGACGCATATCTTTGATCTCGGTTCCATCGAAGACTACCATGCCTACATC
>CAZDYX010000036.1:6313-13190 GCA_964509775.1 uncultured Desulfobulbia bacterium
ATACCAATGCCACGGCTGTCCCTGGCCTCACAAATGGGTTTTGAGCCACTTGGAAGAAACAGGAGGATTGATGAAGCAGTAGCCGTTTTTCATTGGTGAAGGGAATTCGGGGGATATGTAGTTAGGAATGGGGGACTAATTAATGCGAACTGGAAAAGTAAAATTGGTCTCAATCGTTCTGGTATCGGTATTGATAGCAATGCTGGTGGGAGGCTGTGATACAAAGGATAAGATGCCGGAGTCGACTCAGATTACGGTCACGGATATGGCTGGGCGGCAGGTATCCGTGACCGTGCCCGTAAAGAAGGTAGTGTTAGGCTACGCTAAAGAGTTTCCCTCATTTGCTGCTGTGGCGGGGGAAGACTTTCCGAGGAAAATAGCCGGTTGGGGGCTGTCCCGTACTGTTCGTGATCAGGGTACCTACCTTAAGTACAAGGAGAAATATCCTGAAATAGAGGCTATCCCGGATGTGGGCAGCCACGCTCAAGGCACCTTTAGCGTGGAAAAAGTTATCTCGCTGAAGCCTGACGTGGTCATATTTCCTTTGTGGCTGCTACTAAATAAGTACGAAGGCACAACCGAGGACATAGCCAAAATGGAGAGGGTGGGGATAAAGACAATTTTCGTAGATTACTGGGAAAATCCCCTTGAAAACACTATGCCAAGCACATTATTGCTGGGTGCTTTGCTGGGTAAAGAAAAGAGGGCGCAAGAAATTGTGGATTTCTACCAAAAGCGGGTTAACGAGGTGGTCAGCCGCCTGCAAAAAATTGATAAGCCCAAGCCCAATGTTTACGTGGAAAATGGCTCGCAGGGCCCCTCTGAGAATGGCTGGACTTGCGGCAATTATGCCTGGGGTGTTATGGTGGTTAAGGCCGGCGGCATTAACATCGCTGAAGGCATTATAAAGAGATGGGGGCCGATAGCCCCGGAATATCTGCTGAAAACAAACCCGGACGTGATAATCATAGCTGAACCGAAGCCAATGAGGCCTGGCTACCATGCTAACCCTGAAGAATCAAGGCGGCTTCTTAAGGCTTTTACGGAACGGCCGGGCTGGAACAACCTCAGTGCGGTGAAGAGTGGCAGAGTCTATGGCGTTTTTGACACCTACCTTATCTACAATATCTATAACTTTGCCGTCATAGAGGCCATTGCCAAATGGTTCTATCCCGATGAATTCAAGGACTTAGACCCAGAGGCGGATCTCAGGGAATTTTACAACAAGTTTCTGTCGGTAGATTACAGCGGTGTATGGATGATAAGCATTCAAGATTAGGAAGGGGTGAGAATTGATTACTCAGGCTGAAGAGCTGTATCAGCAAATAACCGGCCGCAAATATGCCGTCGTCGTTTCGCTGGCGATCGCAGTTGTGCTGATACTTTTCGTAGATATAGCGGTGGGGCCGGCATGGCTATCAATTACCGAAGTCCTCTCGGCAATCTTTGAACCAAATTCGGTTGACCCTGCCACGTCCGTTATCGTCTGGAACCTCAGACTGCCGATTGCCCTGATGGCGGTAGTGGTCGGCGCTTCGCTTGCTATTGCCGGCGCCGAGATGCAAACGATACTGAACAATCCCCTGGCCAGCCCCTATACGCTCGGAATCTCTGCGGCCGCCGGTTTTGGCGCTGCCCTCGCTCTTGTCCTTGGCGCTGGTATTATCCCTTACGGAGAGCACTTCATGGTACCAATCAATGCTTTTTTTTTTGCTTTGCTCACCTGCCTCCTGATATACGCTATCGCCAGTAAAGCAAAATTAAGCGCCGAGACCATGGTGCTGGCAGGAATTGCCATACTCTTTCTATTCCAGTCCGCAACAGCTTTGCTGCAGTACATCGCTTCGGAGCAGCAATTACAGGCAGTGGTCTTCTGGCTTTTCGGGAACCTTTTCAGGACTACCTGGCTAAAATTGGCAATCGCCGCCGCGATTCTGCTAGTGACAGTGCCGGTGCTGGTTAAAGATGCCTGGAAGCTTACTGCTCTGAGGCTTGGGGATGAAAAGGCCAAGAGCCTGGGCGTCAATGTTGAAAGACTCCGGCTCAAAGTATTTATCTGGGTCTCCATTCTTACCGGGGCTGCAGTCTGCTTTGTCGGCACCATAGGTTTTATCGGGCTGGCCGGGCCCCATATAGCACGAATGCTTGTCGGCGAGGACCAGAGATTCTTCTTACCGACATCTGCGCTGGCGGGAGCGGTTTTGCTTTCTGCGGCATCGGTGGTGAGTAAGTTGGTCGTTCCCGGCGCCATCTTACCGATCGGAATCGTCACTTCCTTTATCGGCGTACCTTTTTTCGTTTCTTTGATGTTTAGAAGAAGGATCGGGTACTGGTGAAGCTACAAATTGAGAGGCTGAAGTTTGCCTATGACGGCGGTGGGCTGGTCTTGCGCGATATTCATCTTGAGGCATTACCTGGTGAGGTCACGGTTGTCATTGGCCCAAATGCATCGGGGAAGTCAACGCTGCTAAAGTGTGTCGCTGGTCTACTAAAGCCTGAGGGTGCCATACGACTGGATGGAAAAGAGACAAACGAGTTCAAGAAAGACGAGATAACGCAGTGGGTCAGTTACCTCCCCCAAGAAAACTCGTTCCGGGCTGTTTTAACCGTGTTTGAAGCCGTCCTTTTGGGCAGAATCCAATCCTTGTCCTGGAGAGTTGGCAAGGAGGACCTCGCCTCTGCTCTAAAGGTGCTAGAGGAGCTTGGGATAGAGAAGTTAGCTTCAAGGTTTCTCGATGAACTGAGTGGTGGGCAGAAACAGATGGTTTCGATGGCACAGGCCCTCGTTCGACAGTCAAGAGTTCTTCTTTTAGATGAACCATTAAGCAGTCTGGACCTTCGGTACGAACTGGAGATTCTTGACCTGTTAAGGGAAATAACAGTGCAGAGACGGATTACCACCGTTATCGCCTTGCATGACCTTAATCTGGCCGCGAGATACGCTGATAAGGTGGTCATCCTGAAAGATGGAGACGTCTATGCCTTTGGAGAACCAGAGGCTGTACTAACCACGCAGACATTAGGGGCCGTTTATGGGGTTAATTGCAAGGTCACGGCTGACGATGGGGTGCTCCAGATAACTCCGATCCGTTCTATCCGGTCAAAGTTCGGAAACTGTTCCGAAGGTAATAACCGTAAGATGGACGCAACAGTTGGAAACTGAGCCATTACCTGTCGCGACTTGGCGTTATGAGTAACCGGGAGCCTGTCTGCTTCTGATTCGTCTGATTGTAACGGATTTTGGGGAGTAACCGAAAAACCCCCCTCGTAGGTTGGGTTGAGCGGTCTTTTCTGTTGGGTTTCGCTTTCTCTGCGGCGAGTCCGAACCTTTCTGCAGGTTCAAATCTTATCCGCCAAGCGAAACCCAACGTCTGTGAGGCCGCTTAACCCAACCTTCTACGAAGTACCTTCTTCCTTGTAAGCGGGCTTCCCCAAAATCCGTTACAACCAGTTTTTTCTGATTTACATTTTTTGTCATTTCGTTTCATTGGGTACCAACATTCTTATCACCCTTCAGGGAGCGCTCCGTCGTGTTTTATCGTTATAACTGAATCAATCATCGTTATGTCGGCCGGTCCGGTACGGACTGGGCAAACAACCGGCGGTCTCTCCCCTGTCCCGCCCCGTAGCTTCCTCGCTTTTTCATGTTGCTTCCTTAGGCGTTGCGAGCCGGACAGCCAATAGGATCGCCGGCTGTCCGGAAAGGCGTGGCCTTTTTGGCAACGTTAATGGAGGAAACAGCAATGAACATCCAAACCTCCCGTTCCCCCGCGGTTTCGCAGGGGAGCGGTTCCGTCATGGTCGTGGGCGGCGTCATGGCCCGCCTGGACAAGACCTTTCCCACCAACGACTGCTCCCTCTGCATTCTTGCCCCGAAACTGGTTGAAGCCGGCCGGGATGAGAACATTGAGATTCTCACCAAAGCGGAACTGATCGGGCTTGCTGGAGAACCTGGTCGATTCATCGCCAGGGTCAGGAAGCAGCCTCGCTATATCGACGAAAAGACCTGCACCGGCTGCGGCCAATGCACCCTCTACTGCCTCAGGCAGATCGGCGATGAGTACAATGAAAACCTCCGCACCACCAAAGACGCTCATATAGATTACTCCCAGGCGGTACCCACCAGTTACCACATCGATCCGAAGGCCTGCCTACAGATCAACCATCAGACCTGCGGACTGTGCGCCGTGGTCTGCCGGGCCAATGCCATCCGTTTTGACGACAAGGAAGAGATTCTTGACCATTCAACAAAAGAGGTGAAACCATGCTGGAAGTGACTGAATCGGCGGCAGAGGAACTGAAAAAGTATTGCAAACAAAACAACATCGACTCACCGGTGCGGGTGATGATAGTGAACGGCTGCAGCGGCCTTGCGCTTGGCCTTGCCCTGGACCAGAGAAAAATGACTAGGGAGCATTTGGATATCCTCACTTTTTTTCAGGTCCGGGACGGCATCGTGGTCCTATCCAAGACTGATTGCGTGGACAGCGAAACCCTGGAACTCGCCGAACTGGAAGTCATGGAACTCACGGCCGGCACCTTTCTGGAGGGAAAACCGATAGTTCAGTTTTCGGCCATCAGCGGTTCCGGCCGTGACGAGGCCATGGCGGCCCTTGATTTGGCCATGGCGAAAAACAATGAGAAACCGCCGGACAAACCATTCCGTCTGTGGATCGATCAGGTTCGCGGTTTCCCAGGGGTCGGCACGGTGGTCAGCGGCACGGTTTTGTCCGGGACGATCAAGGTGAACGATGAGGTGCAGCTTTTACCTGACAAGATCCTGGCCCGGGTGCGCTCCCTTGAGGAACACGGCCGCAAGATCGAGGCGGCGGACGCCGGCCGGAGAATAGGGCTGAATCTGCATCGTCTGCAACCTGTCGAAATCACACGGGGCATGTGCCTGGTTCAGCCGGGCACATGCCCGGCGGCACATCGTTTCAACTGTGAAATGCGCACGCTTCGGCACACCGGAGAGATCATCAGGGACAGGCAGAAAGTCAAGCTGTATCTTGGCACCTCGGTCCACAATGCCACGGTCAAGTTTATCGATTCCACCATGTCGGCAACAGGTGAACATGGCTTTGTCCAGTTGCAGCTTAGAAAACCGGCGGCAGTTGCAGCCGGGGACTTCTTCGTCGTCTCACCCTTGAACAGAAACATCAATGCAAGCCTGCCTGCCACGAGGAACTGGCGCTCCTGATCATTGAGGGTTTCTGCAAGGATGGCAAGTGGCTAAAAGAGAAAGGCGGGGTACGGCCCGCCGGTTTTGAGCAGAGGATTCCCGACGGGCTGGCCGGGGTGGCGGAGGCGCTGCGCATCTGTGCCCGCGAACAGGGACTTCGCCCCTTCAGCGCCGAATATTTCGTCAAAACGATAACAGAAAACATCACATTGCGCCAAGTTCAGAAGTCACTTGATTACCTTTGCAAAAGCAAAGAGATGATCCGTCTGAAAAACGACCGCTATCTGACCACGGCGGCAATGGAAGGGATCAAGAAAAGAGTCCGGCAATGGGGCGCCGAAAAGGGAGAAATACATCTCCGTGACAGTCAGGAATTGCTTGGCTTCAACAGAGAAATAGGCCTGCATGTTTTAGAATATCTCGACGCAACAGGTTTTACCGTGAAAAGAGGCGAAGGAAGAATAGTGATTGGCAAGGAAGGCGCTATTCACACCGAATAAGGAGGAGAAGGTAATCATTCTGGATTACGGGAGGCTGCTGCGGCTCATGTTCGGGTCACCTCCATGCAAGTGGCCGACAGTGTAATCAATATTTGAGGAGACACCTATGAAATGCGCCCGATGTGGACAAAAACCAAAAAACAGATGCAACAGTGAGGGATTTGATTGTACCGGCGGCACCCTCGATCTTTCCGCCTATTCATTGGCGGAGAATCAAAAACTGCAAAATATCAGCGAACAGATGCGGGCCCAATATGGAAACTCGCAGACCAGGCTTGAAGAGATTATCGAGTTTTCCCTGCGGGTCGGTTTTGCAAGGCTCGGCATCGCCTTCTGCATCGGCCTGGCGGCCGAGGCCGCTTTTGTCGCCGCGGTTCTGCAAAAAAAGTTCAAGGTCGATTCGGTCTGCTGCAAGATGGCCGGCCTGAACAAGGACGAATTCGGTATGGCGAAGATCAAGCCCGATAAGTTCGAGGTCGCTTGCAACCCCATCGGTCAGGCTGAAATGCTGAACCGAGCCAAAACCGATCTCAACATCCAGATGGGACTCTGCCTCGGCCATGACCTTCTGTTTCAGAAATATTCCGAGGCCCCGGTGACGGTGCTGGTGGTCAAGGACCGCGTCCTGGCCAACAACCCGATGGGCGTGGTCTACGGCAGCTTTTGGCGGCAGAAATTCGGAGTGTAACTACAAAAATGCCCTTGATTGTTCACTGGAACGAAAAGTTTGAAAAACGCCTCAACAGCATGCGCAACGCGGGCGGCAACGCGGCCCTGGCTGCCGGCAATGCCGAACAGATTATCGAAACGCTGAAAAGAGAGGGGATGAAAGCGCTGCGGGAACCCGGCAGGCGGACCAAGTACGGGGAGAAGCGGCTCAAGGATTGCTTCAAATTCAATCTGGGCAACGGCTACCGCCTGATATCGGTCAAAAGGGATAATCTTATCCTGCTGTTGCACCTCGGCACGCATGATGAGTGTGATGCCTGGCTCGAGAAAAACCGTGGCCGGCTTTCTTTCACGGTTGATGAGGACAAGGGGATTTCATTTCCCTTGCTGGAATCGGCCGCTGAAATCAGGGACCAGGCGAAAATGGAAAGTCATGAAAGGGATGAGTATGAGGAACTCCTGATGCGAAAAATCGATGATAAGGTGCTGCGGCGGCTGTTCAGCGGTCTACTGAAAAAACAGGAAT
>CAZDYX010000036.1:13200-15893 GCA_964509775.1 uncultured Desulfobulbia bacterium
CCGAGTCTTTGACGATTTCAAAACCGGCAATTAATAAAAATAGCCGATGGCAACTCAGGTCCGCCATTAACATTACCTATTTGAATAAGCCGGATTTGTCCGTTAAGCGAAGAGGCATGAGGACTGCCTGGAGAAGGTCATATGGATTTGCACCGGCTTGAGGTTTTCTGCAAGGTTGTGGAGTTGCAAAGCTTTACCAGGGCCGGGGAGGCGATTTATCTGTCGCAGCCGGCGGTAAGCGAGCATATTCGCAGTCTGGAGGAAACGCTGAACGAAAGGCTCGTTGACCGGCTCAACCGGAAAGTGCTCCCCACCCCGGCCGGCCGCATCCTCTATCAATACGCCCGGCAGATACTGCGGCTGCGGGAAGAAGCCATGCAGGCGATCGGTGTCTATCGGGGGCAGGTCGCCGGTCTACTATCGCTCGGGGCCAGCACCATCCCCGGGACATATTACCTGCCCGAGTGCATCGGAGTTTTCAAGCGCAGCCATCCCTCGGTTCATATCAATCTGAAGATTTCCGGCTCGCGTCTGGTTGCCGACGAGGTCTTGCGGGGGGACCTGGAAACAGGCGTTATCGGCGCCAAGTGGAGCGACTCCGGCCTGGATTGGGAAGAGATCTTTTTCGATGAACTGGTGCTGACGGTATTTCCGCAACATCGCTGGGCTGAGCGGGAAAGCATCGCCTTGACCGAACTGGAAGGCGAACCCTTCATTCTCAGAGAGCGGCACTCCGGTACCCGCAAGGTCATGATCGACATCCTGGAACGTCACGGCTTCAAAATGAACCGTCTTAGCGTGGTTGCGGAAATGAGCGCCACCGAGGCGGTGCGCCAGAGCATCAAGGCGGAGATCGGGGTTTCCATCCTCTCCCGGCAGGCGATATCCGCGGATCTCGAGTGGGGGACGCTCAAGTCCGTCACCATCAAGGGGATCGAGTTCTTTCGACCTTTTTATCTGGTGACGCCCCGAAACAGAGAACTTTCGCCCGGCTGCGCCATTTTTCTGGATCACCTGCGGGCGGAAAGCAAGCTCTTGTTTCACAAGCTGGTATAATCCTCCGCCATCCTGCCGTTTATCAAACCTCCCTCTCGCCCGCACCGTTTATATCCATGGGCCCGTATCACCTTTTCCTATCCGTCTTCGCTGGTAAAATCAATATTATCTATTTGTTTTATTGAAACAATATTGGTTTATGAGACGAATCATTGCGTATGGTTGAAGGAACGTTTGTCGCGGCTGTACCGGTGGGGGGAGAACGGTTCAGGAAGCCAGACAGCAATGGAACCGTTATTTGCGATTTTTTTCTGTCTAACTCAAATTTAAGGAGGAACTACTGATGAAACGCGTCGTTATTCTTGGAGGGGGAAGCGCCGGTGTGATGGCTGCCAATCGATTGCGAAGGGCATTCAGACGGGATGACCTTGAGCTGATAGTGATCGAAAGAAAGACGGAGCATATCTACCAACCCGCCTTTACTCTCGTGGTATTCGACCTTGAAAATCCGAAAAACCTGATCCGGCCCACCAAGGAGCTTTTCCTGCCCGGGGTGGATCTGATAACCGATTCGGTTACCAAGGTCGATCCGGATGAAAAAAAGGTCTTAACCGCCAAGAGCGGTGATATCTGGTATGATTATCTTGTAGTCTGTACCGGTTCCAAGCTCGACCCCAGCCTGACCGAGGGGTTGAAAGAGGGGATCGACGCCGGCAAGAATGTTTTTACCTTTTACGACCTTGAGGGGGCCATAGCCCTGCGGGATGCCCTGGCTAATTTTGACGGCGGCACCATCGTTTCCACGATCTGTGAAATGCCCATCAAGTGCCCGGCCGCCCCGATGAAATTCATCATGATGGCCCAGGACTTCATCCACAGAAAAGGTCTCCGCCATAAAACCCGTTTTATTTTCACCACCCCGCTGCCGGCGGTCTTTTCAAGGGAACCGTACGCATCCCTTATGATCAAAATCTTCAAGGAGATGAACATTGAGACGATTCCAAACTTCACCCCGTCCGCGGTGGACTATGAAAAAGGGGTCATTGAGGATTTCCGGGGCGAGAAGGTAAAATTCGACCTGGCCTGCATCACCCCGCCCCATACCGGCGATGAGGCCATGATGAATTCTCCTGGTGTGGGTGATGAGGCCGGTTGGGTCAATTGCAACAAACACAAGATGACCGCGCTGAAGTACAATGACATTTATTCCCTGGGTGACGCCCCTGATTTCCCAACCTCCAAGACGGCATCAGGCGCCAGAAAGCAGGCCGACGTCCTGGTTGAGCGGATGAAGTCGCTGATCAAGGGAGAGGAGCCTGACGCCACCTACGACGGTGAGATTATCTGCCCGATTTTAACACGGCACGGCAAGGTTCTGTTCGCCCATTTCAATTATACCGAATCCATTGGACCGGCCTGGGAGAGTTCCATGTATTGGAACGTCAAGGTGCACATGCTCCGCTCGCTCTATTTCAATCTCATGCTGCCGGGTTTTATATAATTCAGACTTCGGAAAAAATCCGATTTTTCCCATATTAAATTGTGCAACTACCATAAAGGGTAATCGTTCAGCCCCCTCCCCCTTGAGCTGACCATTACCCACACTTGACCCCGGGGGTGGCTCGTAGGTTGGGTTAGGCGCCCTTTGCCGTAACCCAACAATCAATTTTCCATTTATCCTCCTCGTCAGGCGGAGT
>CAZDYX010000037.1:0-15515 GCA_964509775.1 uncultured Desulfobulbia bacterium
AAAAAAAGTTGCCTCGGAGGTATCTACAAAAGGCATAAACGGGAATTGCTGCAGCGCTCCCACGGTGACCATCACATAATGCTCGGGAAGGATATATTTTTTGGCCGCGGCGAGCAAGTCCTCAGGCCTCAACTCCCTGATTTGACGGACATAGGTGTTCCCGAAATCCTGGCCTAGATTATAGACCTCGTTTAAGGCTATCTCCAAGGCCTGCGCGCCATGGGTTTGGAGGCCCAATTCATAGTTGCCGATCAGGACATTCTTGGCCTTTTCCAGCTCGGCCGGCGTTACCGGTTGTTCGCGGATGCGGTAGAGTTCTTTCCACACCCCGGTGATCGCCGCATCCTTTTTCTCCGGGCTGGTGCCGATATAGATGCCAAAGGAGCCGGTATCCAGACCAAGTTGGGAAAAGGAGGAAAGGCTATAGGCCAGGCTCTGTTTGTCGCGAAGTTCCTGAAAGAGCCGGCCGCTTTGTCCCGACAGGATCGTATCAAGCATTTCCATGGCATAGCGGTCCGAGCTATTGAGGGTCGTCCCCAGAAATCCGATGACGATATGGACCTGTTCCTTGTCCCGGGCAACGCTGTGGATTCGAGGTGCAACTGGCGGTTCGGGCCGAAGATGGGTCTCCTGCACCGTGGCATCCACCCCTTCCGGTTGCTGGATCGTCCAGTCGCCGAAAAGTCGCTCCACCGCCTCCTTGACCTTGACCGCCTCCACCTTGCCGGAGACGACCAGCACCAGATGATCCGGTCTGGCATAGTAATGGTATAGTTTTTTCAGGTCTTCTACGGTAAGGTTTTTTATTGCGGCCTCCGAGCCGACGCTATTCAGGGCATAGGGATGACCCTCAAAAAGGAGGCGGTTTATCTCCCGAAAGGCAACGGCGGGCAGGGAATCCTCCTGGTGCTTTAAGCTCGCCAGAAGTTCGGGCCGCAGCTTTTCCATCTCCTGGGGGTCAAAGGCCGGGGTCCGGACGACGTCCCGGACGAGCACGAGGCCATCATCGAAAAAACGACTCAAGAAAGAGGCCTTGACCCCGAAGGTGTTTTTCCCGGAAAAGCCCGAGATATCGCCGGCAATATTGGCTATTGCCAGGGTCAGTTCCCGGGCCGACATGGTTTCCGTGCCCTTGGTCAAGACCTCGCCGATAAAGTTAAAGGCCCCGTTGTTCGCCGCGTTTTCGGCCATGAGGCCGCCAAGAAACAGGGCCCGGACGCTGACGGTGGGAACATCCGTTGTTTCCCGGACCAGGAGGGTGATCCCGTTGCGCAGCTTGAACCGGTGCAGGCCCGAGAGAAAGGCATTGTCCTGGAGCGAGGTTGGTACCCCCTCACGGGCAGAGGTTTCCGCCTTATAGATAATTGTGGGTAAGGTCGCGGCCTCGATTCCGATCTTTGTTTCCCTGGGGGTAATAAACCCCACAGTAACCCGGTCCGGGGAAAAATAATGGGCTGCTGTGCGCTGCACATCGGTTGCGGTCACCGAACGAAGTTTGTTTAAATAGTCCTCCTCTCGCGGATCACCGTTCAAGAACTCAAAGGAGCCGAGCACCCTGGCCTGGCCCTCGACCCGCTCCAGATTAAAGACAAAATCGCCTTCGATGTTCCGTTTGGCTCGTTCAAGCTCTTCCTCGCTGACACTAACATATTTGGTCTTAAAGACCTCGGTCAGGATCTTTTCCAGGGCAGGGCCCGTTTTCTTGGCATCAAGCACCGCGGTGATCTCAAGTAATCCCGGATCGGCTGGGGTAAAGGCGGATGCTTCTATCTTGTAGACCAATCCTTCCTGGTCGCGCAGTTGATGATAAAGGCGCGAGCTTTCACCCTCGCCGAGGATATGGGCGACTACATCCAGGACCGGGGTATCCGGGCTGTTGAACCTGGAAATGGGCAGGGCAATGGCCATATGCACCTGATTGACATCCTTTTCCAAGTGAAAGAAGCGGGAAGAGTTTTGCCTCGGCTCTGCCGGGATGGAGATTTTTTCCTGTTCAACCGCCGGAAGCCCCCCGAGAAGCATCTCCACCTTTTCACTTACCTGACCATACGAGACATCGCCCACCACCACCACCGTGAGATTCCCCGGATAATAATTTTTGTTGATATAGGAAAGGATCTTCTCCCGGTTAATGGCTGCCACACTCCCTTCATTGCCGATGATGGGAAGTCGGTACGGATGGGCCGTGTAGGCCTGGTTCATGAGCTCCTGATAGAGCACGATGCCGGGCTGGTCCTGGCGCATCTTGACCTCTTCAAGGACCACCTTTTTTTCCCGCTCCAGTTCTCCGCTATCAAAGAGGGAATGAAGGACCGCGTCCGTCAGCACCTCCAGGGCCAAGGACCAATGGCTAGCGGAAAGAAGGGCGTGATAGACGGTATATTCATAAGAGGTATAGGCATTGACCTGGCCGCCGACCGATTCAATGGCGTCAGCGAGTTGCCCGGGACCACGGGTGGGAGTGCCCTTAAAGATCATGTGCTCGATCAGGTGGGTGATGCCGGCCTCATCCCCGGCCTCATAAATGCTGCCTGCCTTGACCCAGAGCTGGACCGTTGCCACCTTGGTACCAGGCGTCTCCTTGACGAGCAGGGTGAGCCCATTGTTCAGTTTGGTTTTATAGAGGTGCGGTCCGATTGCCGCCGCCTGCAAAGACTCACTGTTCATAAATGCCATAGCCACCACGCAAAGGATAAATACCCTCAATTGTCTTAATTGCATGCCCCACCTCTTGACAGGCCTGGAGTACACATGTCCGGCCCCTTTTTCTTTTGATTGTAAGCTGCATATAAAGCCCATCTCCAAGATTAAGTACCCAAGCATAAGCTTAATAACATTCTTTGAGCCTAAAAACTTTGGAATATATTCACAACCAAGCTCACTTGCGCCGCCAGAAAACTTGCCGCGTCAGCGCCGCCGCGCTTCTCGGCGTCAAGTGAAGCGCTTTGTTCGGCTTTGCCGTTTAATTTTATTTTTTACGGTGTATCTCATCATGACACACAGTGCATACGGTAATGAGATTGCTTTCCGTGTTCTCGCCGCCTTTCACATGGGCCTTTTGATGATGTAATTCCAAATGGCGCGGGTCGGATCGATTCCATTCGTCGTGAGCCCACTTGCAAACCACACATTTGTAATTGTCTCGTCGGAGAACATTTCTTTTGACAGGGTCTGGAATGTGACGATCATGTTCAGGGCTTTGCCGATCTGCCTCAAGAAGATAAACCCCTACTTCAAGATCAGGGCGCCCCGTATTTTGCGTGACAATCGGCCAACCGTATTCAGTACGTAATTCTCTAACTCTCCTTGCCCATTCCGATCTATCTTTTGCCAGATACTTCAATTCCTCTCCAGTGACTTTCTGGCATACATTTTTCCTAAAATATTTTAATATTTTGTCTCGGACGGCAATATTTTCCCTTCTTATTTCGTTTGCCAAATTCCAACGAAGAGCCGCATCTCTGTCTTGCTCGGAAGAAAGCAATATATAATCGGAAGGCCCCATGACTGTTACATCAATATTGTTAAAGGGGAATTCGTTCTCCTCCGCCATCTGCTTCGCCGTCAGACCACTTGCTATAGACCAACCAAACTGAACTTTAAGTTCGCGAACTCTTCGTGCATATTCCTGGATACCTGAAACAACAAGCAATTCATCTCCACTGATTATAACTCCTGGATATTTTATGAAATAATGAAGAATTCTATCCCGAGCGCTCCGTGCGATAGTTGAAGGGATTAGGGATTTTCCAAGATCACGTAAATGATGAAAACAGGGGACAAGAGAAAGGACTTTATTTCTTAAACTATCGGATTTTAATTCTTGTTCAAAGTTGGCTAATAACTCTTGAAGTTGCTTTCTAATTTGTTCAGATTTCATGCGGTTGGCTTTTTAGTTTTCTTAATCTTCGAGATACGAGATGAGTTTGTTTTTGAGTTGGTCTATATCTTTCACTTCGCATGACCAGATAACCAAGGCACCCCAGCCTAATTCATTTATGCGCCTAATGTTTTCTTTGTCTCTTTCGATATTTTTATCCAATTTTTCATTCCAAAACTTTTTATTGGTTGTAGGCCGATTTGATCGTTGACAATCTTTGTGGCCATGCCAAAAACAGCCATGGACAAAAATAACTTTTTTATACTTCGGTAGGGTTAGATCCGGTTTACCCGGTAAATCACTTCTGTGAAGTCTAAACCTGTACCCCATGTTGTGAAGCAAAGAGCGGACAATTAATTCAGGCTTAGTGTTTTTGCCGCTTACGCACGACATAATTCGACTTCGTTTTTCCTTTGAGAAAACATCCATTGTTCATATTTTTGGTCAAGAAATAATCTAACAACATCTGCCACTCGTGCAGCCAAAAGTGGAGGCACGGCATTTCCGATTTGTTTGGCAATTTCTATTTTTGAACCTAAAAAGCGAAAGCTATCTGGAAAACTTTGAAAACGTGCGGCTTCCCGGTGTGTAATTGGCCGATGTTGTTCCGGATGCAGATAACGCCCTTTTTCGGGCTTGAAAAATTCTGTACGCATTGTAACCGAAGGTCTATCCCACCAAAGTCTGCCAAACAAGTCAGTGCCACCGGATTTTTTTCTGATCCAACATTTTGGCGTTAATTCGGGAGCAATCCGTTGCAAGTCAAAACGATTCATTCCTTCTCGTGGAATTGCTTTATATCTTTTCAGGCTAAGTTCGGTTGGATTCCTCCCAAAGTGTAAATCAAGCGGTGGCGCAACATTTCTAATTTCAGTTCCTTCCGGAGGTGGCAAATCACCAATTGCATCTCTTACGGTTTTCCATTTTGGTGGTGAAGATAAATATTCCTCTTTATTGAAAGGAAGTAATACCTGTCTACCATTACCATTGGAATTAAAATGGGTTTTTCGCGGAGGGAACAAGATGGTTGGGTCTGTAAACTTACAACCGATAATGAAAGCTCTGGTACGAGTTTGCGGGACACCGTAGTCGGCAGCTATTAATTTATTTTGCCAGACTTTAAAACCGAGAGATTCAGCAGCACCAACGATTTCTCCATGCTCAAATGTGCCAAGGAGCTGAGGTACGTTTTCCATGACAAAAACAGATGCGCCACACCTTTCCACAACTTCTAGAAATGGCCGCCATAGTTCCTTGCGGGAATCATTCTCGCGGTTTTTGTTTAGAAGGCTAAATCCCTGACACGGGGGACCACCTATCACAACATCCGCTTGAGGAATTTCAATTTGTTTTTTCCCCAACATCTCTACAATATCACCGGCGATGCAATGTGGACCAAAATTTTCATTGTATGTATCAACGCAGTACTGATTGAAATCATTGGCCCAGACCGACTGAAAGGGTTGCCCGAAAACTTCCGAAAAGCCCAAAGACATACCACCTGCTCCGGAAAATAGATCTATGAGACGGTAACGCCTTGGATCAATAAGCAAATCTCCGGAGCAACGAGAAGCATAAGTCGCCTCGTCTTCATTTAGAATAAATGTTTTGTTTATATTTATAGTATTTTCAAGTTGATACATTGGCAAAATCCCTTATAGGTAAATTCATTTCATTATGTCTTGGGATCATACCATTATGGGCAAAATTTTCATCTCAGTATTTTTTGGGTGGGGCCGAACGAAAAGCTCAGCGGTTTGCAGGGCGGAGCGCAGCGGAGCACTGCAAACCCGTTGGAGCGACTTGTTAGCCTTTCCATTACGGACCACTGACCCCAATCTTGTTTGTGCTATCTAACTTCCGGTGAACAAAGGAAACCATTGCAAATATATCCAGTGCATCTTGTTCTGTCATGGGCCATGATATCTTGGGAGCATGCGCAGTCGGGTTTCTTACAGCGCCGAAGATTCCAACCAAGATATTACAAAATCCTTTTTGTTCACTCTGTTCAGTTTCAGTTGATAAATAATTTATTGCGAGAATAGGTGCCTTAACAGAAAAGGCTTTGTTTACGAGTTCAGCCCCATCTGATGTAAGGCCAGACAAATCCCTAATTCGATCAGCAATACCCTTAATTGCTTCTAATACAGCATGAAAATAGTTCTCTTCCAAAAGTTCAGCTTGACAATACTTGAAAATTTCAGGGTGAGATCCTCTATCGTCAAGTTTGGATCGAAGCGCTCCCGCTCTAGCACGGGCTCCTTTTAGCGTTGTTTCTTTATTAGCGTGGATTACATTCCCATCTTCACGAACACTAAAACCCGAAAACGAAAGGACTACATTTAACTCATTTCGCCTCCATTCGAATTTATCTTTATCTCTGGCGTAATTGACTGGATCAAGAGCACGATTGATAAACATAATCAGGTGATTACCAACCTGATGTTTATTTTGCGCTTCCACAAGTGCATTAAAGAGCCGTTTCCATTTCGTCATGCTTGGGCTAACATCGGTGAGCTTACAATCTTGGAGCAAATAGCCAATTTCTGAGCCTGTAAGACCACGCTCTGTATCCCCAAGGACACGGCATGCTGCTTCTAATTTTTGTGCATTGAATGGTCTCGACTTTGGCCATTTCCGATTATGCTTGGATCGCGCCCCGCAGAGGCTCAGCCAAGGCCAGCACTTAATTCGTGAACTTATGGCATCCACATGAGTTCACGAATTTCACTCCTGCCCGAAACCGGGCGGGCGTGGGCGCGGTTTTTGCCATTGAGAGAATGGCCAAAGTCGAGATGGTTGAATTCGTTCCATTGTTTCTCTGAAGGCTAACGTCACGCCTCACCGTCGCGAGACCCGCAGCGGGTCTCGCGTACGAGTGAAGTCGATTGTTCGACCGTCTTTCTGCCGGGACAAAGGGCCCACGTCGCAGGCGTTTTCAATCGTCCACCAACTTGTACTTCGCATCTCGTACATCGAAGGCGGGACGTGTCCCTTCAAGGACATCAACGATGTGACGATTGATTACAGGATTCTCAATCGCCCCCGCCGTGTACGTGACCCGATTTCCTCCCGGCTTATCCATCTCAGAGTAAACAACCTGATCTGCATCGCAAACGACAGCCAGATTAGGATTGTGAGTGACGATGATGACTTGCCGCTTCTCCTTGGCCTTCTTGATACATGGAACAAGCATCCTGTATACCGATTCGTTATCAAGGTTTTCCTCAGGTTGATCAATGACAAGTGGAATCGTGTCGTTGTCCACCAAGAGATAGAACACGAGCAGCAATGCACCCCGTTCGCCGGGTGAAAGTTGGTCAAGGGTGCGAGAACCCCATGTCAGGGCATAGCGAGGGAATAGGTACTGCAAGCCAAAGATGTAATCATACACATCGATCGGCGCCGTTCCCTTCCTGACCAACTCAGCAACTCGCACTGCCGGACTGCCGGCATCTCGAAGGTCATGGCGAAGGGCGTTGTCCATTTGCACGACAAAAGTTAAGACTCCGTCTGCCGCTGAGAAGTCAGCCTCACGCAGCATTTGCCGCAGTCTCTTTTGCCCTTCCTCAACGCCGCAGAAAGTCCCGCGCCTCCCTTGGTGAATCAGACCGAAGAGTCGTTCCTCAAAGTTCTTCGGGATGATCGGGACACTGAAACCGATTTGCAGTCCCTCCTGAGCCAGCGGATCATGTGCAATGGTCTTCTCTATCGGGCTGTACAATGAGGCATATGTTGTGGCCAGAGCGGCGATCTCCCCATAGATGGCACGTACTGTGTCCACTCGCTGTGCCTTGACTGTTGCCAGGCTTTCGGGAAGCGCGTCGAGTTCCTTGATCTGTGCTTCGAAGAACTTGAGGCTTCCGGCGATGTCGGCGGCCCCTTCAATGTCCTTCCGGCGTGACTCCCACGACGCAAGTTGTTCAAGATATTGCTGATATCGCTGATTGGGCACATCCATGGTTTGCCGTAGCGCTCTGATCTTCTCCTGCAATTCCTTTCTGGCAAAGGCGGGAGTCCCATACTCATCTTCAAGAAGCTTCTGAGATAGCTCGGTGCTCTCCAATAGCGAATCCGTGATGATATTGGAAACCTTGTCCATCCGGATCTCGAATGCGACCAGTTCGTTTAGGTTAATCCCCAGTTCCGCGCATTCCTCGCAACTTGCCGCAAATCCGTCAAAGGTTCGTTGCAGATTATCCAGTTTTGCCTTTAGTTTCTCGGCCAACGCTTTTCGTCGCAAGCATTGCCTGTTCTTCTCGGTGATCCCTGCTATGTCCGCTTCAACTTGCTTCAATGTGGCTCGATGTCCAGTAATCTCGGTGGCGAGTTTCGCATTCTGATCTTCAACAGTGGGGTCTTTATCGGGTGCCGCGACATCAGCGGGTTGTGTATTTGCGTTCAAATGCGCCGCAAGTTCCGCCTGCTTGTGTCGCAGTTGTTGTTCAAGACTTTGCCTATACTCATCGGTCAGCTGTTCTTCGAGAGCTACAATGCGGACATTGTGGTCGTGAATCTTCCGCTGCAAGATCGCGATATGCTCATGCGTTTCATTCGTGCGGAACTCCATAAGTTGATCAAACGTCTCGCATTCCAGACGTTGATCATCGGGAACATGAGAGAAGATTACGCTTTTCAACTCCTTGTCGAAATCGCTGCCTTCCCCTCCTGCGACCTCGTTGCAGATTGCCTCCAAATAGTGCTGGGGAATATATTTAATGGTTTCGACAGATGTCGCGTCCACCTGGGCGGACAAGTGGCACTCATCGAGGTCGCCGGAAAGCCACCGAAGGGTTGCGCGGAACTGCTCGGCCTTTCTCTCTCGTGGGCGTCGGAACTTGTCAGGATGCAGGAAAGAGAAATACTTCTCTCGTGGGGAGTTGCCAATCAGTCCAAGGGAGTCGGCTAACGCGCTCTTGCCACTCCCCTTGTTGCCAATGATCGCAACAAGTCCCGTATTCAAAGGAACGTCACCTAAAAACCAATGCTCGTCGAGCGTTGAATCCGATTTCTTTGCAAACGATAGGAGATTACAGTAGCGAGTGGCGTTCGTTCGCTGCCGATCCACTGCAGGTGGCTCAGGGCCAATGAACACACGATCCGGCTCGCCAAGGATGCGCTTCAAGCCTGAGAATGTCGTGTCAGCTTTGATCCAGCAGGGGGCGCGACTCGCGTCTGCAGGTTGATGGTGTTTGTCGGACCCAACAACAACTGGACGGATGGTCCCGATATTCGGAAAAACGATGCTACGATAGTCTTGAGCATCAGAGGCGTCCTTCGCCTCAAAGATGTCGATGCACTTCTCGACCAGGTCGATCTTGACTGCTCGCTGGTAGGCCGTGGCGTGAGAAATGCGCTCGATGGAGTTGCTCTTCTTTCCTGCGTGAACACTGACGACCCCGCCGAGTGTATGGATTACTTGACTGCCTTCCTGAAAATCGACGTAAACTGTATCGTCTCCTCCTTTTGCCGCAACATCTTTTGGTGTAATCGACAATTTTCCCTGTAGTGTCGTCCAGATATGCTGCAAGTCCGCTTCCGGAGGGAATATCCCAATATAGTGTACTGCCTCACTTCCGCCCAATTCCGAGCGAAGTTCGATACCAGGGAACACTGCTAGGCGGTCGCCCGCAATTGCCTGCAAGGCATGAATACGCTTCACATCTAGAGTATGGTGATCAGTGATGACCACGCCGGCTATTTGCCGACCGAGAAGTTCCGCGACGATATCTTCATTGGAAATAGCAGCGGTGACATCATATGAAGATGGCGTGTGGTAGTGTAGATCCCACATACGCCAAATTGATCCTCTTGGGTCATTCATCCTTGATGTCTCCTGATCGGTTCTCTGCGCACCAACTTGCTCGCCTGCAACCATCATCCTCAGTGGGTCGACACCGACTATGGTACGGTTTATGTTTGTTAAAAGACTTATGCTTGGGTACTTAGGTGTCAACTGTTTTTGAACTACTCAGATTGGTTAGACTGTAGTCTGTTAGGACTGCACAAAGAACGAATCAAGGATCCAAACTCCGGCCTTGATCATCGTTTGGCCAGCTCGTAGCCCACTCGTAGGTCGGGTTAGCGTAGCGTAACCCGACATTAAACTCGGAATTGTCGGGTTACGGCAAAAAACGCCTAACCCGACCTACGATTTGAACCAAGAAGCATTGAACTGTGCCGAAACGATGATCAAGGCCGTTGTTCTCTCCTATCCACCTAAACACCTACAGTCTATCCACCTGAGTAGTTACGTTTTTTTGCCCTGTTTAAGAACAGAATGGTCGCCCCGCTGAAGATCATGATACTGCTTAATAATTGCCCCATGGTGAGAAAGGAAAAGAAAAAACCGAGTTGGGGATCCGGTTCCCGGAAGAATTCGGCCAGGATCCGCACCATCCCGTAGAGGCAGAGAAAAACGGCCAGCATGCTGCCAGCAGGCCATTTCCGGTCCTTTAAAGGCCAGAGGATGACAAAGAGTAAAATCCCTTCCAGGAGACCTTCATAGAGTTGAGACGGGTGCCTGGGCAGGGGTCCTCCGGCGGGAAAGGCCATGGCCCAAGGGACCTCGGCCGGCCGGCCGAAGAGCTCTCCGTTAATGAAGTTGCCGATCCGCCCAAAGGCTAGACCGATCGGGGCAGTGACGGTATAGATGTCGGCAGTCTGCAGGAAATTGAGGCCATGACGCCGGCAATAAAGGAAACCGCCCAAAATTAGGCCGATGAGCCCACCATGGAAGGACATTCCGCCCTCCCAGGTGGCGAGAATACCCAGAGGGTGAGATAGATAATAGGATGGATTGTAACAAAACACGTATCCCAGCCGCGCCCCGAGGATGATACCAAGAAGAAGGACAAAATTCAAGTTCTCAAAATGAACGGCCAGGGGATCAAGGGCAAACTTCCTGATCTGATGCCGCACCAGAAGGTAGGTTGCGGTAAAGCCAAAGACATACATCATGCCGTACCACCGAACCTCTAGGGGGCCGATGTGAATCATCACCGGATCTATATCGGGAAAGGGAAGCATTCTGTTAAAACCACTCTTTCTTTTGTCGTCTTTTCCGCTCTTTTTTCCAGGACATTTTGTCTTTATCCCTTCCTGATTTTTTCCCCAGAAAAGGTGCAAGTGGGGCATGGTCACCCAATCCGGACAAAGGTGCGGGCCCTGGCCTTGGTTTCTTGGGCCTTTCCGGCGGTCTGGTCTCCCTTGCCTTGGGCTGCGGGCCGCTCACCACCTCCGGAGGCAGAACATCAAACAGGAAGAGCAGCTCATAATAACCCAAAAAGGTTGTCCCCTGGGCTGCTGCCACCTGGGTGTCGATTTTGATCAAAACCGGTTCCTGATCCCTTCTTTTCCCCATCCGTAAGGCCAATTCTTCATCAACCGCGGCGACGAGATATCTTTGTCCTGGTACCGGACGCAGGCCCTTTTCCAGGACATGCGGATATGTCTTGCGCCGGACAGCCATATAAACGATCCGGGGCAAAGGGATCTCCCGGCCAAGGACCGGCGTGGCAATGGCCGGTTCGACGCGGACCAGCATTTCATCAGCAGACACCTCAAAACGCCCGGCGGCAAAAAAAGAGAAGGCCTCCTTAAGATACCCCAGGCGCATAAATCGCCAGAGCGGCTCTTCCTGGAGGATGCCCACGAGCTCTTTGGCCGGCACCCATCCTTCGTCATCCAGTACCAGGCCGAATTCATCCGGTCGGACGGCAAGGATGTAGAAGAGGAGTTTTTCCAGTTGGGTTATCTGTTTTTTATCCAAATAAGTTAAGAAAGTGCCTTGATAAAGAGTTCATTGGCCAATTTGGGATTGGCTCGGCCTTTCGTCCTTTTCATGAGCTCGCCGACAAAAAATCCCATGATCTTGGCCTTGCCGCCTTTAAACTGAGCCACCTGCTCAGGGTTTTGGGCAAGAATCTCCTGCACCAGGCCCAAAAGCTCTCCTGCATCGCTTACCTGCACCAGCCCCTTTTCCTTTATCAGGGTCTCCGGGTCCTTGCCGCTCGTCATCATCTCGGCAAAAACGGCCTTGGCGATCTTGCCGCTTATGAAGCCCTGGTCGATCAGGGCCAAAAGGCGAGCCAACTGGGATGGTGCGACCGGAAATCTCGCAATATCCTCCTCTGCCCTTATCTCCCGGAGCATCTCGGACAGGACCCAGTTGGAAAGTTTTTTAGGCTGGGGATAGAGCCTTACCGCCGCCTCGAAATAATCGGCGAGTTCCCTGGCCGCAGTAAGGATCTCGGCATCATAGGAGGGCAGGTCGAAATCACTAATGAGCCGGGCCTTGCGCTCATCGGGTAATTCCGGGAGGGTCTCCTGTACCCTTTTGATCCAGGCCTCATCAATAACAACCGGCACCAGGTCCGGGTCCGGGAAGTAGCGATAGTCATGGGCCTCTTCTTTTCCCCGCATGGGGATGGTCTGTCCTTTCGTGGCCTCCCAGAGCAAGGTCTCTTGGACCACCTCGCCGTGGTCGAGCAGGATATCCCGCTGCCTACGGATTTCATATTCCAGTGCCCGTTGCACGTTCCGAAAGGAATTCATGTTTTTAAGTTCGGTCCGGGTGCCGAACCTCTCCTGCCCCTTGGGACGCAAGGAGATATTGGCGTCACACCGGAAACTGCCTTCCTCCATATTCCCGTCACAGATGTCCAGATAGCGCAGGATGGTATGGAGCTTTTTTAGATACGCCGCGGCCTCTTCCGGCGCCCGGAGGTCCGGTTCGCTCACGATCTCGATGAGCGGGACACCCGTGCGGTTCAGGTTCACATAGCTCACCGGCTTATGCTCATCATGGATGAGCTTGCCGGCGTCTTCCTCCATATGGATCCTCGTGATCCCGATGATCTTATGGACACCATTGACCTCGATTTCCACCCTGCCATGCTCGGCAATGGGCTGATCATACTGGGAGATCTGATAGCCTTTGGGCAGATCGGGATAAAAATAGTTCTTGCGGGCGAACTCACTTAAACAACCGATCCGGCAATGGGTGGCCAGGGCCATTTTGATGGTGAACTCCACCACCTTTCTGTTTAACACCGGCAGTACGCCCGGCATGCCAAGACATACCGGGCAGGTATTGGTGTTCGGCGGGGCGCCGAAGGTGGTTTGGCAACCGCAAAAAATCTTGCTTTGGGTCTTGAGCTGGGCATGGATTTCAAGACCGATCACGGGTTCAAATTCCATCATGGGTATATTCCTTGTAGCTTCTCTTTTCAGGCCCCTGGCAAGCTTGCCTTTCGGGTCCAGGCTCGGATCTTGGGCAGCTCATCAGTTTCCCACTGGGCATCAACCCTTATCTTCAAGAACAGACGAAATAGCTCGTTTATGGTCCGGACCGCCTCTTCCACCATACCGATCCGATCAAGGATACGGGCCTCGGTGCCGCCCTCCTCTCCCGCATCTTCGGCCGGGGAAAAGGACTTCGGGAGCCGCATGCCGGAGATGTCAAGCATGCTGGCCCGTAAGGTGAGATGCCACTCAAAATTTCCACGACCGAGCCGGATGCGGGCCTGTTCGATTTTTTTGCCCATGAGCAGGCCGGTGCGGGCCTCCTGGAGTTCGGTATAGAGCCCCCGGCAGATAAGGCTTTCGCTGCCTTCCCCCTCGCCATACTCAAGGAGCATGTGCCGCTCAAAAATAAGCACCACATCGCCCTCGGACGGAAGATAAACAGTGCCCCCACGTTCTTCGCTTTTATACCAGAGCCAGGTCAGAAACTCCTGGCCAAGAAATCGTTTTTGCTCCAATAAATCAACAAGATCAGGCATGGTATGTCACTTATATAAGGATACAGGGTGAGAGTTGGTCCAGGATCTCTGCCTCGGCAGGATCCAGGAGATGACCGGCGGTAAGGTAGGGAATCTGCAGACTGACGGTAAGCTCAAAGGTCTTTTTAAAGAATTCCTCAAACTTTTCCCTTCCCTTCTGATTATTGGAAAAGAAAAGCACGGTCCCCTCGGAGAGGTTCCAGCTCATTTCGAACACCGCAGGCAATGGCATGGCCTTTTTCAGGAGCATGAGATGGACCCGTTCCTTGATTTCAAGCCGTTCGGTTCGGGAAAGTCGAGGTCGGCCCTTTTCCTTTTTGATCCGTTCCTCTTCCTTTTGACAAAATTTCTTGAGGAGCACCGGGGCGACCTTGCGCTCGTCAATCCGCAAGGACAGGACCAGATAATCCCCCACCGCATAGGAGGGAGGGGCAAGGTCGCTCTCGAACATATTGAGGATGGAGACCCAACCGATGGAATACTCCTCATAGTTATCATCAATATCGCGGAAGGAAAAGGCCCGAATGCGGTCATCGGCAAACGACCAGAAATTTTCAGGGAGTTCGTTTTCTTCTACCTTATAGCGGACAAAGGACACCGAACCGGAAAGTAATCCCATGATAACCTTAAGTCTCCTTATAATAATGCCTGAATGAAAATGGAATCCAGGAGTCAGAATTCAGAATTCAGAATCAGAAATAGAGAGCCTCGCTAATCCCCTCCTGTCTCCTGTCTCCTGAATTCTGAATTCTCCCTTTTCATAAAAACTGCTCAGGGCGCTTTTTTTTACCTAATGCCCATACCGCAACGATGCTGATTTCATATAGAAGCAGCAAGGGGGCGGCCATGAGCAGTTGATTTACCACATCCGAGGTGGGTGTGACAAGGGCGGCGATGACAAAGGCGATAAGTATCCAATATTTACGATTTTTGGTAAGAAACCCCGCATCCACCAGCCCGGCCCGGGCCAGAAAAACCATGACGACCGGCAGTTCAAAGATGACCCCGAAGGTAATGAGAAGCCGCACCGCCAAGGAAAAGTATTCGTTGGCCGCAGGCATGGGGGTTAAGTATTCGGTGGTATACCCGACCAGGAACCGGAATGCCGGGGAAAAGGCGATAAAATATCCAAAGGATGCGCCGCCGAGGAAGCAGAGGGTGGATACAAAGGTAAAGGGTAAAATCATCCTTTTTTCATGTTGATAGAGGCCAGGGGCAACAAAGCTCCAGATCTTCCACAAGATGACGGGACTTGAGAGAAAGATGGCAGAGACCAATGCGAGTTTGAGATAAAGGAAAAAGGCGTCCTGATAGGAGGTAAAAATAAGGCTGGTCCCCTGGGGCAATACGTCAAAGAGGGGTTTAAAAAACCAATAGCCGATTTTGTCCACAAAGGCATAGGCAATAAGAAAGCATATCCCCACCGCGACAAATGAAATGACAAGGCAACGCCGCAGATCAGTCAGATGTTCGGTCAGTGGTTGTTTGTTATCGTCCATGGCGGAGTAGTTGCCGGTAGATTGGAACGCCCCGGTTTGCTGGCGGTGTTTTTTTCCCGGCTCTTCGCCGGATTGGTGGGATGATCCTTTTTCAAAAGATTCGATGGAACTTTAATGCCTTCTGTAATACCTTTAGCAAGAGAGTGCAACCTGGAAAAAATGCGGCCGCGCGGTTAGCTGTTGGCCCTTAGGTTTTGGCAGAGTTCATTCAAGAGTACTTAACCCATTGAAAATACGGCTTTGATCATCGTTTCGGCCAGTTTCCAGGCAATGTGCTATGCGTAGGGGCGGGTTTCAAACCCGCCCTGTACTACTAACCCCGAAAATCTTCGCGGCTCGCGCAAATTTTTC
>CAZDYX010000038.1:0-9721 GCA_964509775.1 uncultured Desulfobulbia bacterium
TGGCGGCGAAGCAAGTATTCCAAACCGCGCGGTTGAGGATCCGTTGATAGTTGATAAAGTTTTGCTCGCGGGCCAAACCGACAGCCCGTAGGGCAGAGGTAACGGTTCTTTTACCCGGGGCTAAGATGGCCCCGACGATGAGCAGCCTGGCATGAGACCAGACCCGGCGGGAGAAGAGAGGCGCAAACGTGGCCAATAGGGTGTCGAACTCGGCAGGTAAAACAAACATAGGCAACCTCGTTGTGATGGTAGATTTTTTCACCATCACTATAAAGTGGCCCATAGTCGTTGTTTAGTAAAAAGAATTTGGATGACATCTATGTCTCAGGCTTATCGGACAGATGAATCGGTAAAGAGCAAAGATGCCCCGGTCAGGGCATGCTATCGATATATCGATAATCGACCGAGCCAATTTGAATATAAAAGTGCTATAGCAGCCGGTCTGCCGATAGGATCAGCCGAGGTGGAAAGCGGTCATCGGTACATAATTCAAAATAGATTGAAGCTTGCCGGTGCGTGGTGGAAAATAGAAAATGCCCGATCCATGCTGGACATCAGGGTTATGAGAGCAAACGGAGACTGGAAAATATACTGGAATACTCTGAGTGCTAAGGCGGCATAGGTTTGCTCTCACTTTTAATTGCACCCCCGATGAAATGCACATCGGTAAGATTCACCTTCTCGGGGATATTGGCGCTCAGATCCGTCCATTCCCCGGCCTGGGCGAGCGGGGCCACGAGGAGCAAGGCGAGGAACAAGAAAAGGCCGGATCGTTTTCGTTTTCGTGTCGGGGTCCGCACAATTTTTGTCGTCGAATAAATAACCATTTAGTGTTCCATCGCATCCTCCTTTAGGTGTTTTGTTGTTTTGATCCATGGTTGACTCACATTGTTTGCGGGGGGGGGGCGGTGATCATCCTACGGTTCGAACATCTTTCGCAGGATACCTTTTACGAATAACCTTTCTGCCGCACCCAGGGTTCCGAACTTCTTAATGACGAGTTTCTTTTCAATAGTGGCCAGCTTGCCGAGCCTGATGAATGATTACGCCAGCAGACCGCTCTTTTGCCAAGCAGCGATTTTAAAATCGAATTCGGTCGTATATTCTTGCGTCGTTATTCTTGCAACCAGAACATCCTGGTCACCCTGATCTACAGGTCTTTTAGAAGAGCCTTGCAAATCAGTATAAGGGAAACCGATAAGCACAAGGTGATAGGTGATAAGAATTTGCTTTCGGGAAGGCCAAGGTAAAAAAAAGGAAAAATACGCATTAGGCCCGATAATCCCCGACAAAAAAACATACCCATCCAGGTTGCAGGTATAGGTACCATGCTAAAAAACGGGGCGTCAAGGAAAAACAGCTTAGGTGTGGTATAAAAAGCGGATTAAAAACCGGACGTTTTGGAAATAGGGCGTCTTACAGGGCGAAAAAGGCAAAGCCACTCCCTTCGCCTTGCCTTTATCTGGGCCTATCGCATTTTCAAGAACCGCCTCCGTTGCTGGGCGCATTTGTTGCGAAAAGCGAAGGATCTCAATGAGAGCCTCAATGAAAAGGCGAAAGGATTCGGGGAAAATGCCCTGGCTATTCTCGAAGAGTTGATGGCGGCCATTTTCCGGGCCCGGGATGGGCCTCACGAGGACCTTGAAAAGAGATACCGATTTCTCTTGGAAGATTTTCGGGAGTGCTGCCAAAAATATAAAGATGTGTCTCGCGAGAAGACTCGCGCCTTGGCAAGAGAGTTTCTCAATGATTGGGAAGCCATCTTTCGCATCTTGGCCAATCCGATGCTGCGGATGAACCGAATAATGAAGCGGAGCAGGCGTTGCGTCATTGGGTTATTGCGCGTAAACTAAGCCATGGCACCCGCACGTCCCAAGGCAGTCGAGTAATTTGGTTTGCTGGCCACGGTAATCGAAACTTGCCGGAAGAGGAAAGCATGCCCCTGTAAATATCTTGCTGAAGTGATTGCCGCACGACGGCAAGGCCATGATGCTCCTCCTCTTCCTCAAACTGCCTAATACCTTATTTCGGGGAGGGGTCTGAACGATTATAAGTAGCCGGGGGTTTTTCGCAAGTCACTCGCGCCCGCTTGCTTCCTTGCTCGCCCGTTGGCGTTCCGGATCCGAACAAAATTTCTGCCGATTAACGTTACGATAGTCAGGCAGGAAGAAGACGTAAATATGCGGGCACGGCCGTTTCCCGATACGTTTCGTGACCAGTTACCTCCGGGTCAATCATCCGGTATCGCCGCGCTATAAGGAAGAAAATGTTACAAAGAGGACGAAAACGGGAAGAAGAATTTGAAATTGAAAGGATGGGAACAAATCGAAAGACTTCCGACAAAAAGCATTTTCACACGACGCGGTTTATGACTTTTTCAGGTTGCTCCCAACAAGATTTGTTGAGCTGCTTTTTATGTATCAAGTAATAGGAAGAATCACTAAGTATTTTACAAATTAAGAATTGGGCATTCTTCACTCTTTTTTAACGGTTTCTTTCTTTTCTTGTTCCTTCTTTAAAAGTTCCGGATCTATTTTAGGTTCCGGGATGCCATTCGGATGGAGTTTTTGTAACAAATCAAAGATATAATCTTCCCTTCTGGTACTGGCTAGATTGTACTCATTGGAAAAGCCAATGGCTCCAGGCTTACAGTTTTCAACACACTGACCGCAGAGACTGCACGTGGTAAAATTAAGTATATATGAAGTCAGCACCTTCCCCTTAACACCTGGACGTTTTTCGGATTTTACGGTGATGCAGCCGGAAGGGCAACCCTTTTCACACATACCGCAAGTGATGCAGTTGTGGGTGCCTGTCTCTTCATTCATGAGGAGTTGTGTATGTCCCCGGTAACGTGGGGTCATCTTTACCGCTTCATGAGGATACTGTAGAGTAATTGGTTTTGTGAAAAATTCCCTGTTGGTTATTTTTACACCTATAGCAAGACTCTTTATCCCATTGAAAAGATATTCAAAGTAGCCAGACATAATTAAAAAACCTTTATGAATAAGGCGGTAAGCAACAAGTTTACCAAGGTGAAAGGAATGAGATATTTCCACGAAAGATTAAGTAATCCCCAGAAGGTAGTTCGAGGATAGGTCCAGCGTATCCAGACAAAACACCAGAACAGAAAATACATCTTTAGAAGAAACCAGTGAGGTCCCGGGAATATTCCAAACGGACACTGCCATCCGCCAAGAAAAAGGATGGTGGTCAGGCTGCACCCGATAACAATGTTGGCATATTCAGCCATCATAAAAAGGCCGAAACCCATACCGCCATATTCTGTATGATACCCTGCGACTAGCTCTCCTTCGCACTCACCCATATCAAAGGGAGTTCGATTGGTCTCTGCCAATGAACAGACAAAAAAGACAAGGAATGAAATCGGCATAAGAATGGATTTATCAAGCCGGAATATATTCCATTTCCAGAAAAAGCCGCCCTGTTGCCTGACAATTTCATTAAGATCCATAGAACCGGTGATCATCACTATGGTTATTGCCGTGATCAGCATGGGAATCTCATAGGCAACATTCTGAGAAACTGCTCTGGTACCGGCAATTAAAGAATATTTATTGCCTGAACCCCACCCGCCAATTAGTATAGACAAGCCACCCATCGAGGCAAAGGCAAAAACCATAAGCAGTCCGAAATTAAATTCACGAGGAACCAGATTTTCATTAAAAGGGATCATCACGAATGACAGTACAGCAGGAACCATGGCTACAATTGGAGCTGCCATGTAAAGGGGTCTGTCAGCATTGGCTGGTATAATAAGCTGCTTTGACATCAGTTTAATACCATCTGCCAGTGGTTGAAGAAGCCCATACGGGCCAACTTCCTTAGGACCTATCCGCCTCTGGAAATGTCCGGCCCCTTTCCTCTCTACCCAGCCAAGATAGGCAAGATTAACGCCAATAAAGGCTGCAAGACCTATCATGTAGCTGAGTAGCCGTAATAGTTCGTTCATAGCGCTTGCTCCTTACCGATCCATCTCGGGTATGACGGGATCAAGACTTCCCAAAAAAGCCAAAGAGTCTGAAAGCAGCATCCCTTGACTTGCTTCCTCGAACAGACTGACATTGGAATAGGTTGGGGACCTCAGCTTCATCCGATATGCCGTATTAGAGCCGTCACTTACAGCCCTCATCGAAAAAGTACCGCGTGCCGCTTCTACTGCAAAATGAAAATCACCTTTAGGTGGTTTTAATATCTTGGAAACTTTTTCAGCCATCACAGGACCATCCGGCAGTTTATTTAATGCCTGTTCAATAATCCGGGTGGACTGTACCATTTCATCCAATCTAACCATATAACGGGACATTGAATCGCATTCATGATAAACCGGTATATCAAAATCTAAGTCTGGATAAACACTGTAGGGCTCATTTTTGCGAATATCAAAGTTAACACCTGAGCCCCGCAAAACCGGACCGCTGGCGCCATATTTCCTGCACATATCTGCAGTGATAGGGCCTATACCCACAAGTCTCTCCATAAGAATTACATTACCGGTAACCAGTTGATGATACATAGGTATCTGAGGGCGAAACCGTTTGATAAAGGCGCGGGTTCCGGCGATAAAGTCGTCATCTATATCGTTATAGACACCACCAAAACGAAAATAGCAGTATGTGAGGCGAGAGCCGGTCACCGACTCAAGAAGATCGAGAATTTGTTCCCGTTCATCCATGGCGTACATAAGCGGGGTAAAGCCGCCGAGATCCATCACATAGGCGCCGAAGCCGAGGAGATGACTCTGAATACGGTTCAGTTCCGCGGTAATAACCCGAATATACTCAGCCCGTTGAGGGACCTCAATACCCATGGCTCGTTCAATCAGACCGGCATAGCAATGATTATAGGCTATAGCGGAAAGATAATCGAGCCGGCCCATATTGGGCCAAAATTGGTTCCAGGTTCTATTTTCACCCATCTTTTCATGCATTCGATGAATATAGCCAAGAATAGGTTCTGCCCTGACAATATATTCACCATCCATGACGACCTTGATTCGAAGAACTCCGTGAGTGGCAGGATGCTGCGGACCTATATTAAGCTCAAAGGTCTCATGCAGGTGGCTTTGGGCTAATGAACTCATGGTTTAAAATCCTTACGTAGTGGATGAAAATCAGCATCTTCAGGTAGGAGGAAACGTTCAAGCTGTGGATGACCGACAAAATTAATGCCCATTAAATCCCAGGTCTCCCTCTCGTGCCAGTTCGCACCGCCATACACCTTGGAAATAGTGGGGATATCCGGTTTAGCACGATCCACCCTGGCTCTCACCACGACCCGAAACAACACCCCGCCGGTATAAGAATAATCGTAGATAATCTCAAATTGACCTTCATTGATCCAGTCAACGCCGGTCACCATTTCCAAGGTCATACCTTCGCTGTCAAGAAATTCGGCCGCCTTTACAACCTGATCAGGGTTGAGCTGTATATCAAGATGGAAACCGCGTTTGGCGTAGTCGGTTTCCAGCAGGCCATTTACCCTGAGTTTTTCTTCCTCTTCTTTTTTCTTGGACGTTTTCTTATCCTGATCTTTTTGGGATGCAGCACTTTTTTGCGGTGCTGTTTCGGTAGTCTTTTTTGCCGATTCTTGAGACGGAATACCCTCAGCGGCTAAAATTTCCAATTCTCGTTTTATTTTTGCTCTATCCATAACGTTACCATAAAGGTGAACCCATTAAAGTATGTAATTATTAATATTAATAACTAAAATATTATAAGCTATAAACTATGAGCTGATTCAACCCTTGGACACCGCTGTTTCTGGCTTAACCCGTGGCCAGCGACGATGACCGGTAATTTTTTCCTCAAGCACGAGTATTCCTTCTATTAAGGCTTCAGGCCGCGGGGGACAACCAGGAATATAGACATCCACCGGCAAAAAGGTGTCAGCGCCCTCAACAACATTGTACTGCCCATCATATACAAAAGGTCCACCGGAAATAGCGCAATTACCCATCGCTATGACCCACTTGGGTTCAGGCATCTGGTCATAGAGGATTTTTATGGCAGGCATCATCTTTTTATTGATTGTACCGGCAACAATCATTACATCGCTTTGTCTGGGTGATGGTCGAAAAACCTCGGCGCCAAATCGTGCTAAATCAAAACGCGCGCAACCGCTTGACAGCATCTCAATGGCGCAACAGGCCAATCCAAAGGTCATGGGCCATAATGAATTTGCCCTGCACAGCATGCGCAGTTTATCAATTTGATGAAACTGAACTAATGCTGATGGTACAGTCCTCTCGACTGTTGATGATATACTTTCCGTTCCCACTTAAACACTCCCTTTACCCATGCATAAACAATTGCCAGTGAAAGTATGCCGACAAACAACAGAACCTCAATAAATGCCCGGAAACCTTGAAAGTCGTTATAAGCTATTGCCACCGGAAATAGAAACAAAACATCCACGTCAAAAGCCAGAAACATCAAGGCATATAAATAATAGAGGATTCCATATCGAATCCAGGCAGGTCCTATGGTTTCCATGCCGCACTCAATGGGTATGCTTGTCTTTTGGACGATATTGCGGGTCTTGCGGGGAGAAAAAAGATAGACGATAACGAGGGGGCCAAAGCCGAAGCCGAGTCCGAGAACGGTAAAGGCGGCAATATAAAGAAGATCCAAGATAGGTTGCTGTTCCACTACGCAGCTCCTTTATCCGTTATGCAATTATTCAAACGGATACATATTTCTCAATCTGTTCCCTGATTCAGCATAATAATATTTTAATGAATGCCAACTATTTTGGTCCTGCACATGTTGTTTTGTAATGTTACACACTTCAGGGCGTTATTATCCCATACAATTTCTGATGTCAAGCAAATTAATGAATACCACCTCATAAAAATCTTGAACTGCTTGAGGGTCAATTTCGCGGATGATAGGGTTTTTATCCATTTAGAGATTTGTACCTGACGAGGAAAAAAGACTTATGTTAAGAATCTTTTATTGGCCTTGTTATTTCTCTTGACAATCTTAGGTGCAAGTTCTAAAATTTTTTTAATTCTTAATGTAGCAATGTTGGTCGTAAGAAATTGAAATACCTTTCGGAATTCCACCTGTAACCGAATAGAATAATGTTTAATAAAACAAACTGCCTCATAAGGTAACCGAGGTAAAAAAATATGTAATGAATATATCCATCTATGATGGAATTCCGCTAAAGATGCAGCGGAAAGTTATGAGCGGCCTTCGAGGGCCGTTTTTTTTTGGCCTGGTGAATGCTCTTTTATGGTTGCTTTTGCAAGCATTAATCATATCTCAATAAGATTTTGCCGCCTGAGGAGGTGGCCAGCATGCGTAAATCATCGATAGTAATCCTTTTAGCTGTATTTGCAATCAATCTTGGTTTATGGGCACTTTTTAACCGACCCGCCGATCCCGAGCAGGCCTGGTCCGGACTTATCAGGGGTGTCTCTTTTAGTCCGTTCCGGCAAGGCCAGGATCCATCAGCTCACATCAATCCAACACCAAAGGAGATTGATGAGGATCTACGTTTGTTAAAGGGAAAAGTAACCTCTGTTCGGACCTATACCTCCCTTGATGGGATTGAAGTCGTTCCCCAACTGGCAACGAAATACGGTCTTAATGTAACCGCGGGTGCCTGGCTTGACAACCGCTTTGAACGTAACGATGAAGAGATTATCAGTCTTATCAAGACCGCTAATCGGTATCCCAAGACGGTGAAACGGGTTATTGTCGGCAATGAGGCGATTCTCCGGGGTGATATGACCGTCGATGAATTGGGTGCCTATCTGGATTATGTTCGGCAGAATATCTCTTGCCAGATAAGCACAGCCGAACCATGGCATGTATGGATAAAAAATCCGGAGTTGGCCGATCATGTGGATTTCATCGCCATCCATGTCCTGCCCTATTGGGAAAAGGTGCCGGTAGATAAGGCCATGGATTGGGTTGACAATTGCTATCGCCAGGTTGTCGCTGCTTTTCCGAACAAACCGATACTTATTTCTGAGGTGGGCTGGCCGAGTGCCGGTGAACGGCGAGGAAAGTCGAAGGCATCGATTACCAACGAGGCCAAATTTTTGCTTCGTTTTCTTCCTATGGCCGCTAAGAACAACATGGACTATTTCATTATGGAGGCCTTTGATCAGCCATGGAAGAGACCGTTTGAGGGCGTAGTCGGTGGACATTGGGGGATATTTGATGTGAAGCGGCAGCTCAAATTCCCCTTTAGCGGACCAATTCTTGAAAGTCCAATCTGGCCGTATCAATGGGCGGCCTCTTTGTTGGGATTGGCTTTGGTATTTTTTTATCTGCGTCGGCGTTTTCACCAGCCATATGGGGCGCGGTTTTTCTTCGCTCTGTTGATGCAGATGACCACCTCGGTATTTATCTGGACTCTTTTTGCCCCCTTGACAAGTGATTTTTTGTGGACAGAAACACTGGCGTGGGCCATGCTGCTCCCCATGCAGGCGGGCTTGTTAATTGTTGTTCTTATTAACGGCTTCGAGATGTCGGAAATGCTCTGGATAGGTGGATTGAAACGCCGGTGGAAACCTTTGGCCCCAAAAGCAGATACATCCATGCCCAAGGTTTCCATTCATGTTCCGATTTGTCAGGAACCGCCCGAGATGGTGAAGGAAACCCTGAACAGTCTGGCTGCCCTTGATTATCATAATTTTGAGGTCTTAGTAATTGACAATAACACGTCTGAACCGGAGCTTTGGCAACCTGTCAAGGCCCATTGCGAGAAGCTGGGCAGTCGGTTTCGGTTTTTTCATCTGGAGAAATGGCCGGGATTTAAGGCGGGGGCCTTGAATTATGCCCTTACTCAAACCGTAGATGACGCTTCGGTGGTGGCCGTGGTTGACAGTGATTATGTCGTCCGTCCGGACTGGCTGAAATCGCTGGTCCCATATTTCCAGCGGACAGATGTCGGTATTGTGCAGGCCCCCCAGGATCACAGGGAATGGGAAGGTTCAGCCTTTAAAGAGATGTGCAACTGGGAGTACACCGGCTTTTTTGATATCGGTATGATTCACCGTAATGAGGCCAACGCCATTATTCAGCACGGAACCATGACCCTTATCCGCAAGTCTGTTCTCAAGGAAGTTGGAGGATGGGGCGAATGGTGTATTTGTGAGGATGCCGAGTTGGGCTTGCGTATCTTGAGCAAGGGACTGGATTCGATTTATGTGCGGGAAAGCTTTGGCAAGGGCCTTACGCCAGATTCCTTTAACGGATATAAAAAACAGCGGTTCCGTTGGGCCTATGGCGCGGTTCAGATTCTAAAAAGGCATTGGCGCCTCTTTATTCCCGGAAACAAGGATAGCAAGTTAACCCCTGGTCAACGGTATCATTTTATTGCCGGTTGGCTCCCTTGGTTTGCCGATTCCCTTAACTATCTTATCACCATGGCAAGTCTCTTTTGGACCATTGGCATTTTGATCTTGCCAAGATTTTTTGGCACACCGCTTCATGTCTTTCTCTTGCCGCCGCTTGGGGCATTTCTCTTTAAACTTATTCATTTTCTATCCCTTTATCAGGCCCGAGTACATTGTGGTGTATTGGGGCGGATGGGGGCTGCGGTGTCAGGTTTGGCACTTACCCATACTATAGCCAAGGCCGTGCTTACAGGTATCTTTACCTCACAGAAGCCGTTCCTGCGTACCCCGAAGTGCGAAAAACGGAGGGCCGTGGTACGGGGAATTATGATGGCCTGGGAAGAG
>CAZDYX010000038.1:9731-11638 GCA_964509775.1 uncultured Desulfobulbia bacterium
GCAGCCGTTTCACTGGTCTTGGTCAAGGGAACTGATGATCCTGAGATCTTGACCTGGGCCGGCGTCTTGCTGATACAATCTATTCCTTATGCTGCCGCCCTTTTTGCCTCCATGGCAAGCATCATCCCCGCACTTTTGCCCTCGTCTCTGGCGAAACCAGCCTTGGTCCCGGTTGATCGTCTTGGTTTTCCCGGTTCGCCTACCGCAGGTTCAGGCGGCGGCGGGGGATAATAGAAGATTTTTTTCTGTGATGAAAAAAACCCCTTGTAGGATCATGCCCCGGGTCCTATAAGGGGTTTTTTGTCTTCTAGTGGTATACTACGGTTGACATGGCGACGTAGACTCCACTATGTTGAACAATATTATATCGTCTCATTATATCGCATCAATATATCACATCAATGGGTCACAGGTTCGGATCAATCCTTTCATCTAAGACCTCATACTTAAGGGATAAACAAAGATGAAAAAGCTACTTTTTTTATTACTGATTATGGTATTTCCCACCAATGCAGCGGCTGATAAGGAAGGAGTCTCGCAACAGTATTCCCTGGATGATCTCTACCGGATTGCCTTGGAAAAAGCCCCCCAGATCAAAATGGTGGAGGAAGATCTCTACCTCGCCGAGCAGGGCAAGGACAAGGCCCGAGCCGTCCTGTTCCCCAAATCCACTGCCTATGGAAATTACACGGCCTATTCCCAATCTAAAGAATCTTCGCAAGGTGCGATCGTCCAGCCTGATAACACGGTCACCCGGGGGCTGCGGCTTGATCAGTCTCTTTCCTTGAGTGGTAGGGAATTTACCGCCCTGGAGATCGCTAAAGGGAATATCGAAAAGGCCAGTTATGATTTTACTGCTGCTAAGGAGGATTATCTCATCCAGGTTGCGGCTGCTTATTATGATTTCTTGCGCGCCAATAAGGCCCTTGAGATTGCAAAGGCCAATATAGAGAGGCTTGCCAGACACCGCGACGCGGCCCAGACGCGCTTGAGGGTCGGTGAAATTACCAAGACAGCACTACTCAGGGCAGAGGCGGAACTGTCCGGTGCCCAGTCAGAAGAGATCAAGGCCAAGAACAGTCGCGAGTACGCCAAGGCCTTTCTCGCAAGACTTGTTGGGTTGAGTGGAGATTATGCGGTTCATGAGATTGATGATGCAGTAGAGGGGAAATCCGTCGGCACAGCCGCAGACCTCAAAAAGTTGGCGGAGACGGAGAGGGCGGATCTTAAGGCCCTGGAAAAGCAAAAGGAGCTTTTGGTCAAACAAATTAAGTATACGGAAGGGGCTTTCTGGCCGACCGTTTCCGTCGAAGGCGTCTATAATCGCCGGGATGATGATCCTTCCCACGGCAGCACGAATCGGGAAAGTATTTACGGCGGGGTAACATTGAATTTTCTTTTTTCTGACGGCGGGTTGAGAAAAGCTGAAAAGTGTGAGGCAGAGGCCATATATCGGAAGGCAGACCTTGCCATCAACGAGGAAAAAAAGGTCATAGAACTTGAGGTCGAAAACGCCTGGCTCAATATCAACACCTTGCAGGGTATAATCGAAAAGTTCCAGGATCAATTGGTTTATGCCGAGGATAATTACAAATCGGTTTCCAAACAGTTTATGTTCGGGGTGGCAAACAGTATTGACGTCATGGATGCCAACACCCTTTACGTTACCGCTCAGCGCCAGCTCTCTGATGCCCGCTATAATTATCAATTAGCATTGCTGCAGATTGAACAGGCGACCGGGATTTTTTTAAAGAATCTGGTCGGACGATTGCAATAATCGTTTGCTACAGGCCCCCGACCATCCTTTCCAGTCTTCCCTCTGCCGGGTTCGGGGCCTTGCTGACCTTGCTCTTGTTTCATAAGGAATTGAATTTCAAGTCTCATGAATTGCTGTTATTTATTCTTCC
>CAZDYX010000038.1:11648-15464 GCA_964509775.1 uncultured Desulfobulbia bacterium
AAAGGCCTTTTAGTCTTGCTTGCTGTGGCGGTTGTGGGTGGCCTTTTCTGGTTTTACTATTTCGGGCCGGGCAAGGGTGAAGATACTGGAATTAAGACCATTGGGATCGTGGATGGCATTGAGGTCAATATTTCTTCCCGAGTGCCTGGCCGTCTGGAATACGTCTGTTGCGAGGAGGGCGAGGCGGTGGAGGCCGATGAGTCCGTAGTGGGGATTGACAGTGCCGAACTCAAAGCGGCCGTGGAACAGACACAAGCCGCTGTGAATACGCTCAAGGCCGAAATTGCGGGGGCCCGGTCAACAAAGGAACAGACCCGTGCAGAGGTGGCGAACGCCGATGCAGAGATACAGAGTACTATAGCTGACGAAGAAAAGGCCTTGGCCCGGATGGAAGAGGCAGGCCGGGAGATGGGGAGGACGAAAGACCTGTTTGCGGAGGATTATGTCGCCAAAACATACCTTGAACAAACGGTTGCCAGGTATGATATTTCGGTGGCGGAACATAGGTCGGCCCGGGGGAGGTTTTATTCTGCTTATGCCCAAAAAGAATCCGCCACCGCAAAACTTGCCACGGCAATCAGCATCTTGGGCACGGCTGATACACGGCTGGCTGAGGCAAAGGCAAACCTTCATTTCCATCAGACCCGCTTCAACGATACGGTGATCAAGTCCCCCATTGGGGGGATGATTGTTTTTAAGGCACTGGGAAAGGGGGAAATGGTGAGTGCCGGGGCCACGATTATGACGATAGTCGATATTAACGGGCTCTTTATCAGAATGGATATCGAGGAGTCAAAGATTGCCGGCATTACCTTAAACGATAAGGCCCTGATAAGGATTCCCGGACTTGTCGACAAGATCATAAAAGGGATGGTGAGCGAAATCGGACCATCTCCTGAATCTCTTGTCCAACGGAATGTGCTGCGGGGCAGGCAGGATATAAAGACCTTTCGGGTAAAGATTAAGGTTGAGGACCCGGAGAGGATTCTCAAACCAGGAATGACCGTCGAGGTCGATATTCCCAGGAAGGGCTGATCGGGATACATTCGCAAACGGTAACTACTCAGGTGGATAGTCTGTAGGTGTTTAGGTGGATAGGGGAGATAACCATGTGAGATTGCATAAAGCTCAGAGCATTTGAACCGGCCGAAACTTTTAGAGACCGAAAAGGTGTTGAGGTCCTTGATTTGTTCTTTGCGCAGTCCTAACAGACTACAGTCTAAACAACCTGAGTAGTTACGATTGAGGGCGGAATGACGTTTAAGAACACGGATAAATTCTTTCCCGGAGGGAGGATAAGAAGGTGGTAACTTTTGAGGCGATATGCGGCCGCAAGGCCAAGATAGCAGTGGTGGGATTAGGTTATGTGGGGCTGCCTCTGGCAGCGGCCTTTGGCAGGCAGGCCCAGGTTATCGGTTTTGATGTCAGCGCCAAGCGGATCGCCGAACTCCGTCAGGGTATTGATGTGACCCGGGAGCTTTCCGCGGCGGAACTGGCCGCCACCGCAATCGATTATACCCTGGAGCCCACGCGCCTTAAAGAGGCCTCCTTTATCATTGTCACGGTGCCTACCCCCATCGACGGGCATCAGAATCCGGATCTTTCCCCCCTGGTTTCGGCATCACGCACCATCGGCAGAAACCTTTCTCCGGGAAGCATCGTGGTCTATGAATCCACCGTTTATCCAGGGGTTACCGAGGAGGTCTGCCTGCCCATCCTGGAGAAGGAGTCGGGTCTTAAAGGGGGGAGTGATTTTAAGGTGGGTTATTCGCCCGAACGGATCAATCCCGGGGACAAGGTCCATACCGTGGATAAAATCATCAAGGTGGTCTCCGGTCAGGACCAGGATAGTCTCGATACCATTGCCAGGGTTTACGGGCTTATCGTCGCGGCCGGGGTGTTTCGTGCCGCCAGCATCAAGGTGGCCGAGGCCGCCAAGGTGATCGAGAATACCCAGAGGGATCTCAATATCGCCCTTATGAACGAGCTCGCCATCATCTTTGGCCGGCTGGGAATCGCCACCCATGATGTCCTTGCCGCTGCCGGGACCAAATGGAATTTCCTTCCCTTTACGCCGGGTCTCGTGGGCGGTCACTGTATTGGGGTTGATCCCTACTATCTTACCTTCAAGGCCGAGGAAGTAGGCTACCATCCCCAGGTGATCCTGGCCGGCCGCCGCATCAATGACGGCATGGGTAAATATCTTGCAGAAATTCTGGTCAAAAAACTCATCAACGCCGGAAAGACCGTAAAGGGAACGCGGGTGCTGGTTCTGGGGATTACCTTCAAGGAAAATGTACCGGACATCAGAAACAGCAAGGTGGTGGATATTATCCGAGAGCTCCAGGAGTACGGGATTGAAATTTTGGTGCATGATCCCCTGGCGGATCCGGCAGAGGTTGTCCATGAGTACGGCTTCAATCTTACCCCGCTTGACGAGGTCATGCCGGTGGATGCCGTGGTCCTCGCCGTGGCCCATAAAGCCTTCGCAGACATCACCCCCTCCCGTTTTCAGGCATTATGCAAGAACGGGAATGGCCAGGGCGTGGTCATGGATGTGAAATCGGTATTGAACCGGCAGGAGATTTTGCGGGTTGGGTTGCATTATTGGTGTTTGTAATAATCTTTCTGAAAGTCGAAAAAATCAAGGAGTCATATGGGCGATATTTACGAGGAATATAAAGGGCGTTTGCAAGGTTATTCCAGAACCTGGCTTATTACCGGGGTGGCAGGTTTTATCGGTTCAAATCTTTTGGAGGCATTGCTTAACCTTGACCAGCGGGTCGTGGGCCTTGATAATTTTGCCACGGGCTATGCAAAGAACCTTGCCGAGGCGCAGTCGCAGGTTACCCCTGAGCAATGGCTGCGGTTTTCCTTTGTGGAGGGCGACATCCGGGACCTCGCGACCTGCCGGAGGGTGTGCGCCGGGGTGGATTATGTCCTGCATCAGGCGGCGCTTGGTTCGGTGCCCCGTTCCATTGAGGATCCTGTCCTGACCAACGAGAATAACATCAGCGGCTTTTTACATATGCTTATCGCGGCCAGAGATGCCCAGGTCAGACGCTTTGTCTATGCCGCGTCCAGTTCCACCTATGGTGATCATCCGGGCCTGCCCAAGAAGGAGGATGAAATCGGCAGACCCCTTTCCCCCTATGCCCTGACCAAATACGTCAATGAGCTCTACGCCGAGGTGGTGGCCAGGGTCTATAATTTCAACTGCATCGGCCTTCGGTATTTCAATATCTTCGGTAAACGTCAGGATCCGGACGGCGCCTATGCCGCCGTGATCCCCAAATGGTTTTCCGGCATGATCAATGGTACCGAGGCCTATATCAACGGCGACGGCGAGACGAGCAGGGATTTTTGCTACATTGATAACTGCGTCCAGGCCAATGTGTTGGCTGCCTGCACTACCAATGACGAGGCCGTAAATCAGGTGTACAATATCGCTTTTGGCGAGCGCACCACCTTAAACGAACTTTTCTATTCCATCCGGGAACGGGTGGCCGGATTTTATCCGGACGTCGCCGCAATCAAACCGACCTATCGCGATTTCAGACTAGGCGATGTGCGCCATTCCCTGGCCGATATCAGCAAGGCAAGGGCCCTTCTCGGGTATGAACCCGAATATTCGGTGCTTGCGGGGCTTGATGCCGCGGCAGCGTGGTATGTAAAAAATCTTGCCTGATTGGTAAACATCCACCCCCATCCCGACCTTCCCTCCACAAGGTAGAAGGTCGGGGATAAAAATGGGTGGGTGTTTAACCAAGGCGGGCTATGCCCGCAACCCAAGTTGTCTTGTTCCACTGCAAAACG